>CACZNP010000019.1 GCA_902782545.1 uncultured Bacteroidales bacterium | reverse complement strand
CCGATGTCAACCTGTTGCCCCAGTGGCCTGCCGGTCGCCGAAACATTGTCATCGAATATTACCTGTTGCGGCGCAAGCGCTTCTGAGCTGAAAGCGCGAGGATTGCATGAATCACGCAAAATGCGTCACGCATTTTGCGTGATTTTTTAGAAATTCCTCATAAGCCACAGTCGGCCAATGATATGCGCTACGGCAGTGTGCGCAGGTACAGGGCCAAAAAGCGGTCGGCGACCTCGTATGTTTTTGCTTGGTTGTAAACCAGCTCCTTGTCCAGCAGTGATTTCAGTGCAGTGTTAACGCTGCTGCTCGTTTTCAGATTGTAACGATGGATAAACCTACTTGCATTGATTGCACTTGCCTTGCCCTCGCAGGCAATGGCGCGAAGCAATTTTAACTGGTTATTGGTAAGCAGGGCGATGAGGTTCTGATAATAATCCTCATTCTCTTCTACAATCGATGCGATGGCTTGCTGATAACAAGCCTCGTCGTTGACCTGAACATGGTTGTCGTACAGCGTGTTGAGCACAGCCTGAACGTACCATGTGTGTCCATCAAGTGTAGAATACATTGTGTGGAAAATTTCCCTTGAAAGATGACCGCCACGCATTTCAAAAAAGCGGTTGGCCCATGCATAATAAATGTCTTCATCAATTGGTTTAAGCGTTACAATCTGTGTGCTGTTGAAGAATGGACGCTTCGCCGACATGAACATTTGTGTCATCATGTGCATGCTGCTGCCAGCGAAGATGAATCGAACATTTTTCAAAAACTGGATGTGTGATCGCAGGATTGCTTCAACATTGTTGGGTGTGAAGGTGCTCACTTGCTGAAATTCGTCGAGGGCAACGTAGCACGGCCGGCCAGATTGTTCCAGTAAATCAAAAATCTGACTAAGGGTCATTTCGGCGTTGTCGGGCTGTATGGAGAGCGAGACGGTGGGGTTGCCTGTGATGGCATCGGTCGAGAATACTGGCCGCAGTGACTTGAGTAGGTCTAAAGTGCGTTTGAAAATAGAGGAGTGCCGGTTTTGAAGTGTGGTGAGCACATTCTCCCCGAAGATTTGAACAAATTCTTCGAAACTACGCGTGGGAAGAGCATCAACGTAAACGAACACAGCCTGAGGCGTGTCGTTCAGCATTTGCTCGAAAGTGCGCTTGATGAGACCTGTTTTGCCCATGCGCCGTGGTGAAATGAGGGTGATGTTGCTTGCTCCACCGCTCATTGTGCGTGAGATGGTCTGAATTTCAGTTTCACGGTCGCAGAAATATTCAGGACCTTGATAGCCATATTTCAAAAAAGGATTCTTAATCATAATTTATGGGTTTTTTGTGTTGCGCTTTTTGCGTCACGGAAAATGCGTGACGCAAATTACGTGATTATTTTTGATATTTCCAAATTTTTTCTCATTATAATCGGATAATCACACATCGAATGGATCATAATTATCGTAAAATACTTGTTGATTTCTGCAAAAAAATTTGGAGTACAATCCTATCAAATATGCATCAGTGAAATTGATCTGGGAGAATACGCTATTTGTATTGATGGAAGTAATGCAAGTGGACAGAGTAATGTGGATGCAATGATTGTTTCTACGTTTGGTGTCGACAAATGATAATGTGCATCATGGTTCTGAACTATCATTAGTCCGATATTTGGAACTGAAGTTTTCTCGTGGCTGGGAATCTGTTTTGATTCAGATTCCCGGTTTTTTGTCAATGATTTCTTTTTTTTTGTGTGAGATTCCACAATAAGCGGGAGCATGAATGATTGAACGTCGTGCTGATGAGCGCGAAATCAAAAAAAATGCGAAAAATCTTGACAAAGGGGGTGGCGGTGTTGTATATTTGCAGCGATTTTTTGTATAAATTAGGTGAAATTTCGGCAAGAACTTAAGTAAACTTGCTTGTTTTGTCCCTGGTTTGCACTGTTTTTTGGTGGCTTGCCGTGTGGCACCCACCCATTGCACGATTGATAAATCATTATGGCAAAAGAAGAAAAGAAATCAAATGAGAATGAAGCCCGTTTGCCACTGGGCAAGATTAACTTTGTGATGATGGCAGTGTGCCTGTTGCTGATTGTGGTGGGTTTCGCCCTGATGACAGGCAGCGCCAACGACGGCGCCACGTTCAACGAGTCCATTTTTGAGAGCCGCCGCACGGTGGTAGGGCCCATGGTGGCCTTTGCCGGATTTGTGTTCATGGCTTTCGCCATCATTTACCGGAAAAAGGACAAGAATCGTTCTTCTCAAGAATAATTTCCCCGCATCATGGATTGGTTACATGCATTGATACTGGGCGTTATTCAGGGATTGACTGAGTATTTGCCCGTGAGCAGCAGTGGCCACTTGGCCATTGGCTCGGCTTTGTTCGGCATTGACGGTGCCGATAATCTCACATTCACCATCCTGGTTCATGTGGCCACCGTGCTGAGCACGCTGGTGGTGTTGTGGCGTGAGGTGGACTGGATTTTCAAGGGGCTGTTCAAGTTCAAACTGAACGACGAAACCAAGTATTTCATCAACATTCTCATTTCGATGATACCCGTGGGAATCGTTGGTGTGTTTTTCAAGGACAAGGTGGAAGAGGTGTTTGGCTCGGGCCTGCTGATTGTGGGCATCATGCTGCTGGTGACTGCCGCCTTGCTCACGTTCAGTTACTTTGCGCGCCCCCGTCCCAAAGAGAAAATTTCGTGGAAAGATGCGCTGGTCATCGGCATTGCGCAAGCATGTGCGGTGATGCCCGGCTTGTCGCGCTCGGGCAGTACCATTGCCACTGGCTTGTTGCTGGGCAACAAAAAGGAGTCGCTGGCGCAGTTCTCGTTCCTGATGGTGATACCTCCCATTCTGGGCGAAGCCCTGCTCGACGTGGTCAAGGGCCTCAAAGGTGAGGCTGTGTTTGGCGGCATCGACACACTCCCACTTGTTGTGGGTTTTTTGGCTGCATTCATTTCGGGTTGCGTAGCCTGCAAGTGGATGATTAGCATAGTGAAGCGCGGCAAACTCATCTACTTTGGCATCTACTGTGCCATAGTGGCTGTGGCGACCATCGTGTTGTCGCAAATCCAATAAAGATAATTGACACGTTACACATAACTCTAAGTCTGTTTTGCTCAACCCTGTAGAAGGCGAAATATTTTGTGTGGACAAGCCGTTGCGTCTCACCTCGTTTGCCATTGTCAAGCGGGTGAGAGGGGTGTTGCGCTCACATTTGAACCATTACAACCTCAAAGTGGGTCACGCTGGCACACTCGACCCGCTGGCCACGGGGGTGCTGATAATAGTCACCGGCCATGCCACCAAGCGAATTGAGGAATTGCAGTCGGGCGTGAAAGAATACATTGCCCACATCCGCTTGGGGGAGACAACCCCATCGTTCGATTTGGAGACCGAAGTCGATGCCACCTTTCCTTGGGAACACATCACCCGCGAGCAGGTGGAGCAGGTGCTGAAACAACAGTTCACAGGCAGCATCGAACAAGTGCCACCGGCCTTTTCGGCTTGCAAGGTCGATGGCAAGCCGGCCTACAAGTTGGCTCGCCGTGGGCAGGATGTGTCCATCCAGCCCAAGACGTTGGTCATCGACGAGATAGAGTTGCTGGAGTGTCGTTTGCCCGACATCGTGGTGCGCGTTGTGTGCAGCAAGGGCACTTACATCCGTGCTTTGGCACGCGATATAGGGCTGGCTCTGGGCAGTGGGGCGCATCTCACCGGCCTTCGCCGCACCAGGGTGGGAGAGGTGAGCGTGGACCAATGTCAGTCGCTCGATGCCCTGCTTGAAGAGTTGCACGACCAACAATATGTGAGTCCCGAGCAGGCCGAGCAAGAACGAGTGGAACGAGAGCGCAGTGAAAACCGTGCACGGGCCTTGAAAATGAAAGAAAAACGTAATAAACATAATAAACAATGAAACTCTCTGAATTCGACACCAAGATGCCGAGTGAATTGATCGCCACTCATCCCTGTGAGAACCGCGACGAGTCACGACTGATGGTTTTGCACCGTTCGACGGGCGAAATTGAGCACCGAACCTTCAAAGACCTGCTCGAGTTCTTCAACCCGCATGACCTGTTAGTGTTCAACGACACCCAGGTGTTTCCTGCCAAACTCATTGGCAACAAGGAGAAAACAGGGGCGCGCATCGAGGTGTTCCTGCTGCGCGAACTCAATGAGGAGCACAAGTTGTGGGATGTCCTCGTGGAACCAGCACGAAAAATACGCATCGGCAACAAATTGTACTTTGGCCTTGACGATTCGATGGTGGCCGAGGTGATTGACAACACCACCTCGCGCGGACGCACCCTGCGTTTCCTGTACGATGGCCCCCATGAGGAGTTCAAGCAAAACCTCTATGCGCTTGGCAGCACACCACTGCCCTATTATATCACCCGAGAGGCTGAACCCGACGACGAGGACCGGTATCAGACCATCTTTGCCCGCAACGAGGGTGCTGTGGTGGCTCCCGCAGCCGGACTGCACTTCAGCCGCGAGTTGATGCGCCGCATGGAAATCCGCGACATTGAATCCGACTTCCTGACGCTTCACATAGGGTTGGGCAGTTACCGCGACATCGATGTGGAGGATTTGACCAAACACCGCATGGACAGCGAGCAGATGGAGGTGAGCGAATCGCTGGCCAATCATGTGAATGCCGTGCGCGATGCCGGTGGGCGCATCTGTGCTGTGGGTACTTCGGTGCTGCGCGGCATGGAGAGTACCGTGGGCATGAACGGACACATCAAGCCCTATTCGGGTTGGACCAACAAGTTCATTTTCCCACCCTATGACTTCACCACCACCGACGCACTCATTACCGACTTCCACATGCCCTATTCCATCATGCTGATGATCACCACCGCATTTGGCGGTTATGAGAACACCATGAAGGCTTACCGTTTGGCAGTAGAGGAGAAATACCGTTTCGGTGCCTATGGAGACGCCATGCTCATCATGGATTGACACAACGGCTTGACAAAAAATGCATGCCCTTGGCAGAGAAATCTGTCAAGGGCATGTTTGTTAAGAGGATATGCCTGTTTGTGTGCGCACCTTACAGGGTGGCATCGCTCTGCTGGAAGGTTGTTCCGCGGCGAATGTCGCCTGTGTCGAAGCCCAGTTTGAACCACTTCATGCGTTGCTCGCTGGTTCCGTGGGTGAAACTCTCGGGCATGGCATAGCCTTGTGCTTTCTTTTGCAGGTAGTCGTCGCCAATGACCTGCGCGCACTTGATGGCCTCCATCAGGTCGCTGTCGTCGAGCGAGCCGAAAGATCTGTTCTCATAGTGTGCCCACACGCCGGCATAGAAATCGGCCAGCAACTCAAGTCGTACCGAAACCTTGTTGGCATCGCCTTCGCTCAGGCGGTTCATCTGCTGGTGTGCCTTTTGGAGGGTGCCCGTGAGATACTCGATGTGGTGTCCCACCTCGTGCGCAATCACATAGGCATAGGCAAAGTCGCCATCGGCACCCAGTTGGCGCTTCATGGTGGTGAAGAACGACAGGTCCAGATAGAGTTTTTGGTCGGCCGAGCAGTAGAAAGGCCCCACCGCTGCGTTGCCTTGTCCGCATCCAGTGTTGGTGGCACCGGTGTAAAGCACGAGCGTGGGCGGTTGATACTGTCCCAGGTTGTTTTCTCTGAAGATCTGGCCCCACACGTCCTCGGTGCTTGCCTCAATCACGCTGGCAAACTTGGCCAGTTGCTGCTCTTCCTCGGTGAAGTTTTGCTCACCTTGTGTTTGCACTTGCTCGCCCAGGCTCATGTTCCCGGCTTGCTGTAACACATCACCGAGGTTTCCCCCCATCAACAGGGTGATGATACCTGCAATGATAAGTCCGCCGATTCCACCCACACCCACCTTGGAGCCGGTGCTCATACCGCGGCGATCTTCCACATTGCTGCTTTCGCGTCTTCCTTCTAAGTTCATAGTGTTATTGTTTTTATGTATTAGTTTTTTGTTTCTTTGGCAAAATTAACTCAAAAGCACCACAAATGCAAATTTAATTTGGTATTGCGTGAGATTTACTTTACCTTTGTCAATGATTTTGAACAAAATGGACTATGTTGAAAGAGAATACCATCAAGATTTACGAGAAGAGTTTCGTTGATAACTGGGACTTGCCCGCACTGAGCGATTATAATGCAAAAACCACTCTCACCTACGGCGAGTTTGCGCGGGCGGTGGCGAGATTGCATTTGTTGTACAAACTGTGTGGCATCAAGCCTGGCGACAAGGTGGCTCTCATTGGCAAGAATACCCCCACGTGGGTCACTGTGTTCATCGGCACCATCACTTACGGTGCGGTGATTGTGCCCATCTTGTCGGAGTTCAATCCCACCGATGCCCAGCACATCATCAATCACAGTGAGGCCCAGATTATGTTTGCCAGCAAGGCCATTTGGGACAGTATCGACTTTGACCAGTTGCGTGGCATCCGTGCCGCCATCAGTCTTGACGACAAGAAACTGTTTGCCGAGAAAGCCGGTGAGACTGTGGGCAAGAATCTTTTTGGCCTCACCCGTGCGTTCAACCGTCAGTACAAGAACGGATATTATCGCAACGATGTGCATTACCCCGACATTCCCGGTGATGCCTTGATGGAAATCAACTACACCAGTGGCACCACAGGTTTCAGCAAGGGTGTGATGATAACCGGCAACAACCTGTGCGGGAATTTGGTGTACGGAATAAACTCCAAGTTGCACTATCGCGGTTCACGGGCACTGTCGTTCCTGCCATTGGCTCATGCCTATGGGTGTGCTTTTGACATGCTCACGCCGCTGGCTGTGGGCAGCCACATCACGCTGCTGGGCCGCATTCCCAGCCCAAAGATTCTGGTCAAGGCCATGCAGGAAATCAAGCCCAACCTGGTGATTTGTGTGCCGCTGGTGCTGGAGAAGATTTACAGCAAGATGATTGTCCCCATGATCAGTCGCGGCATGCTTCGTTGGGCACTTGCCGTGCCTTTCCTCGACAGCCGCATCCATGCGCAGATTCGCCGAAAACTCATCGAGGCCTTTGGCGGAGAGTTTGAAGAAATCATCGTTGGCGGTGCCCCATTCAACGCCGAGGTGGAGGACTTCCTGTATAAAATCAAGTTCCCCTACACAGTGGGCTACGGCATGACCGAGTGCGCCCCGTTGGTGTCGCACACTCCGTGGCGGGAATTTGTGCCCCACAGCGCCGGACGCATTCTTCCCGGCCTGATGGAGTGCAAAATCCTGAGTGATGACCCCGAGAACATTCCCGGAGAGATTTGTGTCAAGGGTGAGAATGTGATGAAAGGCTATTTCCACAACAGCGAGGCCACCGACAAGGTGTTGCATGACGATGGCTGGTTGCATACCGGCGACATGGGAACGCTGAGTGCCGACGGAACCGTGTTTATCAAGGGCCGCCTGAAGACGATGCTCTTGAGCAGCAACGGTCAGAACATCTATCCCGAGGAGATTGAGGCAAAACTCAACAACATGCTCTATGTGAACGAAAGTTTGGTTGTGGAGCGCGAAGGCAAACTCGTGGCGCTGGTCTACCCCGATTATGAGGCCATGGACCAACTGGGAGTGACCCGCGACCAATTGCCCGATTTGATGGAGAAGATCCGTGGAGAACTCAACAAACTGGTGGCCCCCTATGAGCGCATCGCCAAAATACAACTCATCGCCACCGAGTTTGAAAAGACCCCCAAACGCAGCATCAAGCGCTACCTCTACAGCAACTAAGCGACAATCTCACGTCTCATTTTTTACGTCTTTGAAGTATGAAAACAGACCTCAGTTCCCACATCAAACTCGATCAGGTGTCAAAACGATTGTACAGTCCCGAAAGTGAGGTGGAACTCGCTTCCCTCACACGCTATGAGCGGATTTATACAAAAGTGGTAGAAACCCAGGCCGAAGGCGCTGCCGATGTGGCACAGGATGTGGCGAATACCATTGACCAGTGCGTCCGTGAGAAAGGGCGTTGTGTCATTGGTTTTGGAGCCGGACAGTGCGCGCTCAGCGTCTATGACGAGTTGGTGAAACTGTATTTTGCCGATAAGGTGAGTTTTGCCAACGTGGTGGCCTTCAACATCAGCGAGTTGGGGCTGGGGGTTCCTGAAGACGACGAACTCAGTACCATGGCACGCCTCAAGCGTCGCCTCTTTAATAAGGTTGACATTGATCCGCGCAACATTCACACGTTCAGCGCCGAGACGACGGTGGAGAACATCCACAAGATGTGCAAGGCCTATGAGTCGCTCATCGAGGATCATGGTGGCTTGGACTTGCTCGTGTGTGAACTCACCAAGACGGGTTCGCTGGCCTACAATGAACCCGGTTCCGGCATGAACACCATTTGCCGTCTGCAGTTGCTCAGCGGCGAGTCCCGCACGCGTGTTGCCGAGGCATTCAAATGCGACACAGCCCCACTCACGGCTGTCACTTTGGGCATCAGCAACCTGCTTGCCGCCCGGCACATTATTGGAGTGGCATGGGACGAGGACAGCGCCGAGGCCGTGTTCAACACCATTGAGGGTAGGATGACCGATGCGGCGCCCGCCTCATTTCTGCAAATGCACCCCAACACCAAGATCGTGATCGATTTGGAGGCCGCCTCACGGCTCACACGCATCAGTTATCCGTGGAAAGTCACCTCGTGCGAATGGACCGACAAACTTATCCGCCGTGCCATCGTATGGTTGTGTGGCCTCACCGGCAAGCCCGTGCTCAAACTCACCAATAAGGACTATAACGACCATGGCCTGGGTGAGTTGGTGGCTATTTATGGCTCGGCCTACAATGTGAACATCAAGATATTCAATGACCTGCAGCACACCATCACTGGATGGCCCGGTGGCAAACCCAATGCCGACGACACCTATCGCCCCGAGCGCGCCACTCCCCATCCCAAGCGTGTGCTGGTGTTCAGTCCGCTCCCCGATGCTGTGGTGGTGTCGATGGGCGGTACGTTGCATCGTCTGGTGGAGCAAGGTCACGATGTGCATGTGGCCTTCATGACATCGGGCGACGTGGCCGTGAGCGACGAGGACCTGTTGCGCAATCTGTTGTTGAGTGAGAAAATCTCGATGCACTACGGTTTCCGCAGCAGTGAGCACGACCGCGTCAATAAATCGGTTCGGGAACAACTCGACATCAAGGCAGTGGGCGGGGTGGACAGTGCCGACATGCGCTTCATCAAGGGTGCGATTTTTACCTGCGAGGGACTCATGGCCTGTAGCCACATGGGTGTGGCCCGTGACCATTTGCATGAGTTGTCGTTGCCCTTCTACCTGGATGATCCGCATGGCCGTGGGCGTGTCACCCATGCCGATGCCGCTATTGTTGCACGGCTCATTGCCGAGGTCCGTCCCCACCAGATTTTCGTGGCCGACGATTTGACCGACCCATATGGCACCCATGTGCGTGCGCTGAATGCCGTGCTCATGGCCATTGAGCAGATGCGCGACGAGGACTTTATGAGTCAATGCCGCGTGTGGATGTATCGCGGCCAGTGGGGCCAATGGGACATTGACCATGTGGAAATGGCGGTTCCCATGAGTCCTGAGGAGTTCGCTTTCAAGCGTGACGCCATTCTCCGTTACCAATCTCAAATCAAGGATGCGCCGTTCCGTGACAATGTCGACGGGCACCTGAGTTGGCAGCGCAGCATCGACCGCAACCGTGCCTTGGCCGACCTATACAATCGGCTCGGACTGGCTGCCTACGAGGCAATTGAGGCGTTCGTTCAATACAAGCCTTCCCCTGATAACAAAAATTAACAAATCGCCATTAAACCAATTTTTCTCTAATTAAAACACTTGTTATCAGAGTGTTAAGGTGTATTTTGGGGTAATTTTGGTCAAAAAAGCAATCGTTTTCATGGAATGGTTGCAAAAAAAAAGAAATAAAAAAGTTTGCATATGAAAATTTTGATATAAATTTGCAGCGATTTTCAAAACGAATATTAATTGTTTTATTAATTAAATTAAAAAAAGAAAATGAAAAAGTTAGTTTTATTACTTGCTGTTGTTTTTGGTGTTTCTCTGTATTCTTGCACCGGTACTGCTGAGCAGGCTGCTGATGCTACTGACAGCACAATCGAGGCTGTTGCTGATAGCGCTGCTGCTGTTATCGATAGCGCTGCTGCCACCGTTGACAGCGCCGCTGCACAGGTTGCAGAGGTTGTTGACAGCGCCAAGGCTGCTGTTGAAGAGGCTGCTAAGTGATTTAGCGCTCCTAGAAACAACATCTAAGAGTTTGAAGCTGTTCCCCTCGGATGAGTCGAGCAGCTTTTTTTATGCCCATACCACAAATGTATGGCGCTATCATTCAGTGGGCACGACCTTTGTCGTGCCCACTGTGTGTTTATGTGTGAGCGTAATGGCTACTGGTTCAGTGAGATGGTAGTTCCCGACTGTCGCAAGATATCCTGTGCAATCAGATGTTCGACACAGGTTTGTACCACAGCATTAAACTTGGCGCGTGTGCTGGCAAATCCAAACTTGCGTGCCGCCAGTGCATGGATTTGTTCTCGCTGCAAGGAGAATTCTTCGTCAACAACCTCTTTGATGGCATTGATGATTTCAATGGCAGGGATTTCGTCGACAGTGCGAGCCGATGGGGCCCGGTAGCCAGTGAATTTCTCGGGGCTTTCTTCGTCGTACCAATAGAATGGTTCCACCCCCAGTTCCAATGGGTCCTTGTAAAACTTGCGCACGCTGTGGCTGACGGCCCCCAGGATGGTGCTTCCCACATGTCCGTACCCCATGAGTCTGGCCACCCGCTTGCACAGATATCCCAGTGTGACGGGTTGTTCCTTGAGCAGCACTTCTTGCACAGCCATATTAAAAGTGTTTTGTCCAGGCGATGTGCCTTGTTTCAGTTGCACGTTGAACGACAACTTGGTCAATTCGTTGTAGGGCCGGCATCCGGCATTGCGTGTGGCAATGGGTTGCTTGTGCTCGCTTTGAAGGTTTTTGGGGTCAAACGCAAGACTGACTTTCAAAGGAGGCTGTGGGGTGTCGTCGTCGCTGTTGTCACCTCGCTCCAGTTGATCGAGCCGGTCCAAGATGCGCGTGATGACGCGTTGGGAATCGCTGTACCAGTCAATGCTGTACACGCGCATGATGTGCCAATGAAGCATCGTGAGGATTGATGGCTGGACAATTTCGCGATCGCGAGTGGTACGGGTTTCATAGTAGTTTTTGCCATCGCACAAGATGCCCAGCAGGTAACGGTCGGGGTTGCTTCTTGCCGCCACTGCCACATCAATTTTGAAACTGGACCGTCCCACCTGTTTGGTGGCTTTGTATCCTCGTTGTTCCAAGGCCTGAACAATCTGTTCGGCAATCACGTTTTGAGTGTCATCGGCCTCTTCGGGCAGAGCAGTGGCCGCAAGACGTCCTGTTTGTGCATACTCCAAGAAAGCCTTGAGCCCTTCCACACCCAATGCGTTGGTGCGGTTCAGGTCGATTTGTTGAGGTTGAAGGGTGGAGAATACAATCATCTCGTAGCGGGCCCTTGACACGGCCACATTGAGCCTTCGCTCTCCACCCACATTGTTAAGGGGTCCGAAGTTGAGCGACACACGCCCATGTTTGTCGGGGCCATATCCCACCGAGAAGAGAATTACATCCCTTTCATCGCCCTGCACATTCTCCAAGTTCTTGATAAAGATGGGTTCCGGGCCATCGTAGGCCACAGCCTTGAGGTCAGGCCGTTTGTCGAGTTCATCGGTGAGGATATCCTCAATGAGGTTTTGCTGCACTTTGCTGAACGAGACCACTCCCATGCTGTGACGTGACAGCACGTCATCGGCCAGGCGTCGCAGCACCTCGTTGACAATAGCCTGAGCCTCGGCGGGATTGCAGCGAGTGTGTCCTTTGTCGTATTGGCCTTCGATGGGTACAAACCGCACTTTCACCTCGCGGTCATCGATTGATGGGAAGGTGAGCAGCCGATTGTCGTAGTACTGAGCATTGCTGAAGGCAATAAGGCTCTCATGCTTGCTTCGGTAGTGCCAAGTGAGATAAGACTCGTCCATCGACAAAATCTTACAGTCATCGAGGATGGACTCCATGTCATCGATATCTGCTTCGTCTTCATCGACTTGCGATGAGGAGAAGAAACTGGTGGGAGGCATCTGCTTGCTGTCGCCCACCACCACAAGCGATTTGCCTCGAGCGATGGCCCCGATGGCCTCGCTGGTGGGCATTTGTGAAGCCTCATCAAAGATGACCAGGTCAAATTTTTCGTTTCCCAAATCAATGTATTGCGCTACCGAGATGGGGCTCATGAGCATGCATGGGCACAGCCTCGGCAGCAGGGTGGGGATGCTGTCGATGATGGTGCGGATTGAGGTCCCCCGACCACCATTGGTGATGTATCGCTTGAGGATGCTCACCTCGGAGGAGCCTGCCGAAGCCATGGCGTGGTCAGGCACTCGTGCCGCCAGTGTGCAGTAGAGTTCTTGCTTGCTCAGTTCTTGGAACAGCGCCGTTTGCTTTCTGTAGGCTTCGATTTTCTGGTGGAACAGCAACCCGTTGAACATTCTCAGTTGTGGGTCTTGTTCGATGATGTGTTCAATCAGTAGGCGATATGCACCTTTGAGCACGGCTGCGGTTGCTTGTGCAGGTGAGTTTCCGTTTTCCTCAATGCGAGCCGAGAGCGCAGAGAGTCCTTGCGCCTGCAGTTGCCGTTTTTTCTCGGCCCAGTGGCACCAGTCGCGCGCCAATCGCATGTTTGGAAGCCACACCTGGACTTTCTGTTTGATGGTTTCGATGGGTTTTTCCCCTGAGATGTGAGCCAGCATGGTGATGTGAGCGCACAAGTCCTGCAATTGTTTCCAGGTGGTGAGCAGGTTGTTCATGGCTGGCAAGGTGTTTGTGCACAAGGTGTTCCATTGTCCCAGACTTGCATTCTCAATCAGGGCGACCGTCTCGTGCAGAGTGGCTCCGTTGGCATGGGCGTGTTCGGCTATCAAACGGTTGAAAACCGGGAGCGCTTGCAGTAACGACTCGATGTCGTCCCACCGCTCCTGTCTCAAGATGGCCAGCCGTCCCACCAAAGGCGCCATGGCAGGCGTCTGCGTGTCGAGAGCGGCCCGCTGCGACTGGTATCGGTCCAGCGTATTGATGAGGATGTCGATTTGATTGGCGTCATCGAGTCCATAAGGCTTGAGCGCTTTCACCATCTTTCGTGTGGCGAAGAACTTGGGCAGGAACCATTTTTGTCCAATGGCGTTCCATTGCCGTCGCAGTTCCTTGGCGTCCTGTTCGGTGGCGATGTTGGGGCTCCACCGCTCGGTGAGCATGCGCCAGGTCTCTTGGCATTGCCGCCCGTTTTGGAGGTAATTGTCGATGGTGGCTTGTGCGGCTTCGGTTTGGTCGGGTTGCAGGAGCGTGTGGTTCATGACAGCCATCATGGACAAGGCTTGTGACATTTGCTCAACCCATCGCATCTGCGTGTCGTCATTCACAGTCAGCGGCCACACTTTGTTGAGTGCTTCACGGTTTCGCTCGTGCTGGTCCAGCATGCTTGCAAACTGGTCCAGCAGCAGTTGCAATTGCGACAGAGTGGCATTGTCGCCGGAAGTGGGGTCAATTCCTCGCAAGGGATGCTTTGCGGGGTTGCCCACCACTTGGATGATGGCATCGATTTGTGCGATGTGCTGCTGTGCGCGTTGCAAAAAGTCGTTGTCGATTTGCTCCACAGGTGGCAATTGTTGGGTTTGTTCATCACCATCGATGGCCAGATAGTGCGATATGCAGTCGTGCAGGCTCACTCCGTTGCTTCCGCGTTGGTGCAGTGCCTCCATGTAGTTGATGAGTTCTTGCCGCTGTTCAAAGAGAGCCTGCGATTGTTGCTTGTAGTCTTGTGGCCGTGCGACGCGAGTCACGTTCAATGCTTTGTCCATCTGGCTGAGGAAGTGCGACTTGGTCACCTTGTTGGAGTGCAACTCCAGACAAAATGCGTCCAGACCGATGCGTGCCAGTCGAGACTGCACCACCTCGAGTGCCGCCATTTTCTCGGCCACGAACAGCACCCGCTTCCCTTTGTACAAGGCGTTGGCAATCATGTTGGTGATGGTTTGTGACTTGCCGGTTCCCGGTGGACCGTGCAGGATGAACGATTGTCCCCGTCCCGACTTGACGACGGCCTCCATTTGCGAGGAGTCCACGTCGAGAGGGATGGCGAAGTCATGTGGTGGCACTTGCCGGTCGATTTGTCGGGTGTCCACTGGTGGTGCGTCGTTGGGCAAGTGGTTCATTCCGTCCATGAGTGAAGCCACCACAGCGTTTTCGCGTAGTCGGTGTGCATTGCTGTGGATGTCGTTCCACATGACGAATTTGTTGAACGAGAACAGTCCCAGGACCGATTCCTCGATAAGGTCCCACCGTCGTTGCTCCATGATGGCTCGCCTGATGAAAGTGAAAACCATTTTCACGTCCACCCCGCTGTGGTCGGTGGGTAGATTGGTGATTGCTTCGAGGTTGATGTTGAAATTTTGTTTGAGCAATTCCACCAGGGTGATGTTGAAGATGATGTCCTCATCGCGCTTGCGGATGATGTATTTGTTGCCTGCACGTCGGATGATGTCGACCGGCAGCAGCAAGACCGGTGCAAAACGGGGTTGCTCGCTGCGGTCGCTCTCGTACCACTTAATCAGTCCCAGTGCCAGGAACAGGCTGTTGGCACCGTTTTCCTCGAGAGCGGTTCGCGAACTGCGGTAGATGAATTTGAGCGCTCCTTGCAGTTCGGCCTCGGTCAGGTAGGACAGCAGTTGGTTGTTGGCCGCCATTTCGGTGACCAGTGTCCGGTAGTTCATGGCCAGTTGCTGTGAGTCGTAGATGCCGTGCTCGTTAGGGTCGATTTTTTTATCGGGCGTGGGGGCGATGGTGTAGTCCTCTCCGTCCTGCAGATGGTCCTCGAGAGAGTCGATGCCAAATGAGATGAAAGGTACCACGCGCTTCCCCAATCGCATGTTGAGCAGGTTGTTGCGCAGCGTGAAGTCGAGCAATTTTCGCTCCCACAGCATCTGCTTGGTGAGCGGCGTGTTGGTTTGGTCCAGTTGCAGGTCGTAGTGTGTGAGGGCGTTCACATCGTGGTTGTCGCTGGGGTGCTCAATGCCCTGGTTGGCCGCAGCGGTCATTTGTCCTTGTTGTGGCAAAGGCCTCACGTGGCCGAGGCGGCACCGATGGATGTCGATAAAATGCACAAATTCCCGCTCGTCGCGCAAGGCGCTCATCGCTTTGGCCACGGCCTCGTCGAAGGACGCGTTACCGCTATGTGTGAGCATGGTCGATTCCAGCAGTACCAAGTTGTTGTTGCCATCGGCACTCTCCTTGAGCAGCAATGTGGGATCATCGCACACCATGTCGGGGTGTATGCCCTGTTGCAGCCAGGCTCCCACCATGGCGTGGGTACGCATCATCACAATCACCGGGTTGATGCCCACGGCCTCGAGGCACGAAGCCATGAGCAGGCTCGTATCGATGCAGGTGGCAAGTTTCTCGTTGAGCACCTTGTCGGCCAAGCGGATGCGTTGACCCCACCGCTCGAAACTGGCAGGTGGGTTGCAGTACACGATACCCTGCTCACGCAATGCCTCGTAAAAGGCGGCCACCTGTTGCCGCACGCGGTTGCGGTTTTGTGCCTGATAGCCGTCGAGAGCGCCATTGCCAGTGTGTTGTTGCAGCCATGCTGCGGCCCGAGTGCACACACCCGCCAGCAGCGGGCTATTGGGCACGACAAATGCCGCCAGCAAATGGGGCATGATGTTGCTGCCCGTCCATTGGTCATGGGCCAGCAGTGTGAGGGGGTAGTCCTGTCTCCACAATTCCTGTCCCATGCCCTTGATGGTGAGTGTGAAACTGGTCTCCACCGCTTCGGTGAGCGACAGCAGGGCATCGGTGCGGGGCATCACCTTCAGCCCCGACACCTGCAGTGCGCCGCCTGCTGGCAGATGGGCCACCGCCACGTGCGACTCTTCCACATGGTTTCCAGTGAGTGTCAGCAACACATCGGTCCATGACGCATCGCTATCGTTGGTGAGCACCAACCTCGTGATCACGTCCACCCCGTTGACCACCATCGAATAGTTCACACACGGTACATAATCCAGCAAAACACCACACATGGAGCCCCCCGGCAGCAAACTCTTTTCCATCACACAAGCATTTTTGATAATGACTACAAAGTTACAAGAAATAAATGCAGAAACAAATAAGCGACAAAGTTTTTCATCGGTAGTGCCGCAGTATGGGTTTCTTTTGGGGCTCACCATTGTCGGGTGGCGTTTGGATTCAAAAAAAGGGTAGTGAAAAGTTGTTTGTTTGGCTAAATAGTGATAATTTTGTGGTTGTAATCTGCCCTTGTGCAGATTGAGTAAAGAAAAAGACTGAACTATGAGACTGATTATCGAACCTGATTATGAGAGAGTGTCGGAATGGGCTGCACGCTATGTTGCCCATCGCATCAACGAGGCTCACCCCACTGCCGAGAGGCCGTTTGTGCTTGGTTGCCCCACGGGGAGTTCTCCGCTGGGTATGTACAAGCGATTGATAGAGTTGAACAAGGCCGGTGAGGTATCTTTCCGCAACGTGGTGACGTTCAACATGGACGAGTATTGCGGCTTGCCTGAGGACCATCCCGAGAGTTACCATTCGTTCATGTGGAACAATTTTTTCTCTTACATTGACATCCGTCGCGAGAATGTGAACATTCTCAATGGTAACGCGCCCGACCTTGAGAAGGAGTGCGCCGACTATGAGGCCCGAATCGCAGCCGCTGGCGGCATCGACCTGTTTATGGGTGGTGTGGGCCCCGACGGCCATATAGCCTTCAACGAGCCAGGTTCGTCTCTGGTGTCGCTCACCCGTCAAAAAACATTGACACAAGACACCATCATGGCCGCCAAAAGCGTGATGATTCTGGTCAATGGCTACAAGAAGGCACGTGCCTTGCAACAAGCAGTGGAAGGCGGCATCAGCCAGATGTGCACCCTGAGCGCGCTGCAACTGCACCGCCATGCCATCATAGTGGCCGACGAGGAAGCGACCATGGAACTCAAAGTGAGCACTTACCGCTATTTCAAAGACATCGAGAGCAAGAACATCATCTGATAGTGGACAAAGAAATATTGAACACTCCAGTGCGTCGTCCGTTGTTCCTCATCAGCAACGACGACGGCTATAATTATGGCGGAATACAGACACTCATCGCAGTGGCACGCCAGTTGGGTGATGTGGTGGTGGTAGCCCCAGGTACTCACCAAAGCGGCATGGCCAGCGCAATCACCACCACGGCTCCGGTGACTGCGGGCCGGCTCATCGACGAGCCAGGCTTCACGGTGTGGACTGTGAACGGCACCCCTGCCGATTGCGTGAAGTTGGCATGCGACCAACTGCTGCGTGATCGCCTGCCCGACCTGGTGCTCACGGGCATCAACCATGGTTTCAATGCTGGCTTGAGCACCATCTACAGCGGCACAATGGGCTGTGCCTTTGAGGGGTTGGCCCACGGATTGCCCAGCATCGCCTTTTCATTGGGCAGTTATGCCCTCGATGCCGACTTTTCGCCTTGCGTGCCCTATATCCGCCGCATCGTTGAGCGCGTTCTTGAGTTTGGTCTGCCCGCCGGTGTGTGCCTGAATGTGAATTTCCCTGTGGGAGAGATTTTGGGTTTGCGGGTCACAACCACAGCGATGGGCCGATGGATCAATGAATATGAGCATCGCGTGAACCCGTCGGGCATGGACTATTACTGGATTCAGGGCGACTACCGGTGCGATGACCCACGCGACACCGCCACCGACATCTACTGGCTGGACCGAGGTTGGGCCACCGTGACTCCTTGCCATCTGGACCAAACCGACCATGCCACGATGTCACAAATCTCGGAATTACTGCTTTAAAAGTATTATTTCTCCCACATATCATGAGGATTTAGTATCTTTGTGGGTGCTAAAGTGAATCAAAAGAAAAACAAAATGATGGAACGAAGAGTTAGAGTGCGTTTTGCCCCGTCGCCCACTGGGCCGTTGCACATAGGCGGGGTGCGCACTGCTTTATACAATTACCTGTTTGCCCGTCAGCAGGGCGGTGACATGATTCTGCGTATCGAGGACACCGACAGCACACGCTTTGTGCCCGGTGCCGAGGAATACATCAACGAGGCCTTGGCCTGGCTGGGTATCGGCATTGACGAGGGCGTGCGCGAGGGCGGAGCCTATGGCCCGTACAAGCAGAGTGAGCGTCGCGACATCTACCGCGAGCATGTACAACGTTTGCTGGATGCCGGTCGGGCTTATATTGCCTTCGACACCCCTGCCGAACTGGAGGCCAAGCGACAGGAAATCAAGAATTTCCAGTACGATGCCTCAACACGTGGCATGATGCGCAACTCACTGACGTTGTCCCCAGCCGAAGTCGAGTCGCTGATAGCGTCGGGCGAGAAATATGTGGTCCGTTTCAAGATTGAACCCAACCGTGATGTGACCGTGCACGACTTGATTCGTGGCGATGTGACCATCAACTCATCGATACTCGATGACAAAGTGCTCTACAAGAGCGTCGATGACCTGCCCACCTATCATCTGGCCAATATCGTCGATGACCACCTCATGGAAGTGAGCCACGTGATTCGCGGCGAGGAGTGGTTGCCCAGCGCACCGCTTCATGTGTTGCTCTATGAGGCCTTCGGGTGGACCGACAGCATGCCCCAGTTTGTGCATCTTCCCTTGCTCCTCAAGCCCGATGGCAAAGGTAAATTGAGCAAGCGTGACGGTGACCGCCTGGGATTCCCTGTGTTCCCGTTGGACTGGCAAGACCCTGTCAGTGGTGAACGTTCCAGCGGTTACCGCGAGGCGGGTTATTTGCCTCAGGCGGTGGTTAATTTCCTGGCACTGCTGGGTTGGAATCCTGGCGATGACCGCGAAATCCTGTCGATGGACGACTTGATCAAAGAATTCTCGTTTGAGCATTGTTCCAAGAAAGGTGCCAAGTTCGACTTTGAGAAGGGCAAGTGGTTCAACCATGAGTATCTGCTCGCCTTGCCCGACCGCGAGTTGGCACAGTTGTTTGTCCCTGTGTTGCAGCAGCACACTTCGGCCTCGTTTGCCGAGGACTACATTACGCGAGCCGTGGGACTGGTCAAGAGTCGCATCAACTTTGTGAAGGATTTGTGGGACCATGCCGGATTTTTCTTTGTGCGCCCCGAGAATTACAGTGAAAAGGATATCCGCAAGCGTTGGAAACCCGAAACACCCGCAATCATGCGGCAATTGGTTGAAGTGCTGCGCGGCATTGAACCCTTTGCCTCGGCACACAGCGAAGAAGTGGTGCTGGGCTGGATCAAAGACAACGAATACCACCTGGGCAATGTGATGAACGCATTCCGACTTGCGGTGGTGGGCGAATGCAAAGGCCCCCACATGTTCGACATTGCCGAACTCATGGGCCGCGACGAGACCATTGCCCGCATTGAATTGGCCATTAACCGCATACAGCCCATTGATGCATAGATTGATTGCCGCCATATTACTGGGCTTCTTCTCCCTTGTGGCCTCCACCCAAGAGGTGGTGTGGGATGTGGACGCATCATTGGTGTTCAACAACCGGGAGGGTGGCGATGAACAAACACCCGACCAAACATTTCTGTTCTCTCGCCTCAACGCGGAGGTGGGAGTGGCGTTGGGCGACGGCGAGCATGCCTTTAAGGGTGGAGTGTCGTGGTATCAGCCCATGATTGACAACGGCAGCGGCTACAAAGTGTTGCCGTTGCTCTACTATCAATATCACCACGACCAATGGACCATTGCCGTTGGCGCCATGCCACGTACACTGATCAAAGGCCGCCTGCCACGTTTCCTGTGGAGCGATTCGCTCAATTACTGCCAGCCCCGACTGAGAGGTGTGCTGGCACGATTTGCCCGCGGTGAGAGTTTTGCCGAGATGGCACTGGATTGG
>CACZNP010000018.1 GCA_902782545.1 uncultured Bacteroidales bacterium | reverse complement strand
TATTTTTGCGGCACTTCTTGCCCCGCCATTGTTTTTATTGTGGAACACCACGCCAACGGTGCTGTTTTTGTGCGCTTCGCGGCGTGGTTTGGGCCAAGGGTCAGAATGTTTGCATGTCCACCAGGTGCTTGTAAGGCCCCTCGTGGGCAATGAGGTCGTCATGGGTCCCTTGCTCGATGATGCGCCCGTCGTTCATGACACAGATGAGGTCGGCATTCTTGATGGTGCTCAGCCGGTGGGCAATCACCAATGTGGTGCGGCCTTTCATCAGGTTGTCGAGTGCCTCCTGCACCAAGTGCTCGCTCTCAGTGTCGAGAGCACTGGTGGCCTCATCGAGAATGAGTATGGGCGGATTCTTGAGGATGGCACGCGCTATGCTGATGCGCTGGCGCTGCCCGCCGCTCAGTTTGCAGCCACGGTCGCCGATGTTGGTGTCGAAGCCTTCCTCGCTGGCCATGATAAAGTCGTAGGCATTGGCAATGCGCGCCGCGGCCTCCACTTCCTCTCGGGTGGCGCGCTCCACTCCAAAGGTGATGTTGTTGTAGAACGTGTCGTTAAACAGAATGGCCTCCTGATTCACATTGCCCATGAGTGCCCGCAGGTCGGCCACCCGGTACTGGCGGATGTCCACCCCGTCGATCATCACGCTGCCCTCTTGCACATCGTAGAATCGAGGCAACAGATCGGCCATGGTGGTCTTGCCGCTGCCGCTCTGTCCCACGAGTGCCACCGTCTGTCCACGGGCTATATTGAGTGTCACCCCATCGATAACCCATGCGTCGGCATAACGGAACCGCACGTCACGATAGGTGATGCCCTGTTTCATCGCTTTGAGTGGGGCGGGATGCTCGGGGTCGGCAATGGGGTTAGTGGCATTGAGGATGCGGTCGATGCGCTCCATTGAGGCCATGCCTCGCTGAATGGCGTAAGAGGCCCTCGACAAATCCTTGGCCGGATTGATGATGCTGTAGAAAATCACCATGTAGTAGATGAACTTGGGCGCGGTGATGCTGCTGTGGCCTCCCAGGATGAGCGTACCGCCAAACCACAACACAATGGCGATGGTGGTAGTGCCCAACAGTTCGCTCATGGGATGCGCCAACTCATAGCGGCGCTGCATGCGAGTGACGATGGAGCGGTAGCGCTCGTTCTCGCCCTCGAAGCGGCGGCGCACTTTTTTCTCGGCATTGAAAGCCTTGACGATGCGCAATCCCCCAATGGTTTCCTCGATGTTGCTCAACAGCACCCCCCACTGGTTCTGCCCCTCGAGCGACACCCGCTTCAAGCGCTTGCCCACACCGCCCATGATAGCCCCGGCCAGCGGGAGCAGCACCAGCACAAACACCGTGAGTTGCCAACTCAGTGCAATCATCATCGTCAGGCAGGCGATGATCATGATGGGATTCTTGAACATCATGTCGAGCGACGACATCACCGAGTTCTCCACCTCGGTCACATCACCACTCATGCGCGCCATCACATCGCCCTTGCGCTCGTTGGAGAAGAAGCCGATGGGAAGCGACACGATTTTGCCGTAAATTTTGTTACGGATATCGCGCACAACGCCCGTGCGGATGGGAATCATGAAGTAGGCACTCAAATAGGCGCAACCCGTCTTGAAGGCGGTCATCACCACCAGCGCCAGTGCAATCGACGCGAGAGCCGTCGACGCTCCGTATCGCTCAATGATGCACTGCACATAGTAGTAAAAATTGTTCACCACCACCTCGTTCACCTTGCCACTGTTCCATTCCATAAAAGAATAGGTGGTGGTATTGAGCCCAAAAAGCATCTCCAGAATGGGGATGATGAGCGCAAACGAGAACAGCGTGAGCACCGCTGTGAGCAGGTTGAACAGTATGTTGAGACACAAATATCTCTTATATGGCGGCACAAACCGCACCAGCAATCGGAAAAAGCCCTTCATCACGAATTATTCAAAGTGATTGTTTTTGCGGTTGCAAAGATAGTGCAAAAAGCACAAAAACGCGTCATTGAACCACAACTTTGTGCCCGTCAACAATGTAAATGCCGGGGGCCAGGCCCGAGGTGTCGCCGCCTGCACGCCGCACCTGTCGCCCATCGAGCGTGTATACACCCGTCTGACGGAGATTGGTGTCGGTCCTCACATCGGTCACCGCGGTGGTCCTCGGCACAAACAGCAGAGTGGCGTCGGCCTTGAGCGACATCGCGCTCAGCCCAAAGGTTGCGTCGGGATTGTCGGCCCCTGAACCCGACACAAACCGCGTCCATCCGTGTTCGGGCTTGTAA
Source organism: uncultured Bacteroidales bacterium (assembly GCA_902782545.1). Classification (GTDB taxonomy): domain Bacteria; phylum Bacteroidota; class Bacteroidia; order Bacteroidales; family Muribaculaceae; genus Sodaliphilus. The sequence continues at coordinate 1,709 of CACZNP010000018.1, read as the reverse complement.
TCGCCGTATTCCCCTGTGAAGGCAACGCCCTGGTTGTTGGTGTTGAGGCCATTTTTGTGTACCATAATGGCCAAATTGCCGCCATGGTACTTGAAATCTTGGTCCAGTCCTATTACCATCTTGCTATCGCCTGCTGTCACATCGACCACGCCATCAAACACCAACGTCATGGAACTGCCTGGAATGCAGCCATCGGTGAGCAGGGTCTGTTCTGTCTCACTCAGCCACACCTGCAACGGCACCTCAGGATAGGTCTTGGTGCACTGGGCCAGCGAGAACGACAGCATTTTTATCATCCGGCCTTTATTGCCGTCGAAGGCTTCTGCAGGATAGATGGTTTGGCACAAAGACTCATCGGCCATGAACGACATGGGCACCACCAACAATTCAGCCGGATTGACGGCACGGATTTCCACAAAACGGCTGTCGGCGGGAACCACACACTGCTCCAGCGTGACGCTTTGGTTGTTCGATGCATCGTCGTCACTGCCAGTGAGCCGTGCCACCAATTCATAATCACCTTCGGTGGTGGGGCGGTATCCCAGGTTGATGGTGGCTTGCTCCATGGTTTCCAAGTGTGGCACTGCGGCTTCGGCGAGAATATGCCCGTCGGTGAGACACACAATTTGCACTTTCCTGCCCTCGCAGGGTTGGACACCGCGATTCATCAGTTGCACCACGCAATCGGTGGTCTGTCCGGCAAGTGGGAACCCCTCGGCATTGAAACGGGTAATCGCCAAATCATTGTCGGGTTTGACAATGGTATTCACCGTGGCAGTCCAACCACGGTCGGCGCTCATGATATCGCTTGTGAACACAAAGGTGAGTGCGCCGGCACTGTTGCGGGCACTCAGGTGCTGCAACTCGGCAGGCACGGCTGTGGCCGAGAACTCCCCGATCAGCGGAGCGTGAACGTCCAGACCGTCGTACACAAAGAGGGCATCGCCATAGGTGTCGAGCGCAAAGTCGGTGAACCGCACTTCGACATAGGCATTGGCATCGGCGGGCCTAATAACAAGTGTATCTTGCTCGGCGTGGGGATAATATCCCGTTCCACCGGCATCGCAAAAGGTGTAATCCGTTTCATTCTCCACGATGGCTTCGCCGTTGTGCATCACGATCCAGTCGGCTGGCTTGACCAGAATGGCTGGTGCACCCACAGCCGGACCGGTTCCCACCTCATTCTCGGCAGCAATGGTATAGGAGCACCATCCAAGACCAGGCTTGTCGGTGAACGATGTGGCACTGCCATTGTTCACACGGATGGTGGACGTGGACGCGCCTCGAGTGCGGCGTACCACATAACCAGTGATGCTGGAGGGGTCATAAGGGCCGTCAAACTCGCCCTGGGCGGGAATTGTCCACGACAACAGGGCCACGTTGTCACCGGCTACAGCGGTGAAGTTTGTCACCCTGCCGGGAGCATTGGGACCCACCGTGGCACGAAGATCATCGGTGTCCACGCCGCCCTCGCCTTGATTGTTGACGGGTATCAAGCGATAGGTGTGGTGGCCTTCGGGGACAGCATCATCGACAAACAAGGCCGGCTGGCCAATGTCGCCCAAACCGAGCGACACCGAACCCACCTCCTCGCCGTCGCGCAGCACCCGCACACCGGAAAGTGCAACAAGTGGCTGCCCTTGGGCAGTGTTGGAGGGGTTGGTCCATGTGAGGGTCACACGATTGCCATCAATGCTCACGGCGCGGTC
>CACZNP010000017.1 GCA_902782545.1 uncultured Bacteroidales bacterium | reverse complement strand
TGGTGCTGCATTCCTATGAGGAATGCCGTGGCCATCGGGAGGCCCAGGCAGCCAATTTCAAGACTATCGAGGTGGAGAGCAATCTCTGGCATGGGCACAATCTGTGGCAGGCGAGCGGCGAGATTGCCGTGAAGGTGAACCGCACCAATCCACCCATGTCAACCCAGGAAATGGATGCCTCGTTTGATTTGCCTTACACGAGGTTGCCCCATCCACGCTACCGTGGCAAGCGCATTCCGGCCTATGAGATGATTCGCCACTCGGTGTGCCTGCACCGGGGGTGCTTCGGTGGTTGTGCATTCTGCACCATCAGTGCGCATCAGGGCAAGTTTATTGCCTCTCGCAGCAAGGAGTCCATCATGCGTGAGGTGCGCCAAGTGACGCAGATGGCCGATTTCAAGGGCTATATCAGCGACCTGGGTGGTCCCAGTGCCAATATGTACGGCATGCGTGGGCGTGACCAAAAACTGTGTGAGCGTTGTGCACGTCCGTCGTGCCTGCATCCCCGTCCTTGCCGCAACCTGAACACCGACCATAGCGCTTTGCTCGACATCTATCATGCAGTGGATGCATTGCCCGAAGTCAAGAAATCATTCATTGGCAGCGGGGTGCGCTATGATCTGTCGATGCACCGTACCGGCGACCCACATGTGGACAAAGTGAATGCCCGCTACAACGAAGAACTTATCCGCTATCATGTGTCGGGTCGCCTGAAAGTCGCCCCCGAGCACACCAGCGACGAGGTGCTGATGCTCATGCGCAAACCATCGTTTGACTTGTTCCGGCAGTTCAAGGAACTGTTCGACCGCGTGAATGCGCGGTATGGCTTGCGGCAACAACTCATTCCTTACTTCATTTCGTCACATCCCGGTTGCCGAGAGGAGGACATGGCCGAGTTGGCTGCCATCACGCGTGAACTCGATTTCCACTTGGAACAGGTGCAAGATTTCACCCCCACTCCGATGACCGTTTCGACCGAAACCTACAGCACGGGTCTTGCGCCCTATACGCTGCAACCCGTATACACGGCGCACACACCCGAAGAGAAACTTGCCCAGCGCAAGTATTTCTTCTGGTATGACAAGAATTATCGTCAAGACATTCAAGCCTCGTTGCGCCGCATGCACCGCCCCGATTTGCTGAAACGTCTTTACGGGCCGTTGCCTCCCAAAGGAGGCTCGCACAATGGGCGCTCAAGCAGTTCTAAATAATCTTAACAAGGCCTCATGGTGTGCCTAATTGATGGTTAGTGCGCTTCGGATTGTGAGAAATGATAACAAAAATGGCTAAAATGTCATATTTTTTTACTTATTTTAAGATATAATTTTGTAAATTTGCAGTCTGATAGATTAATAATACAAAAAACTCACGGTTAATCATGAAGTTGTTACAAGATAAGTTAGCGAAATACACCGTTCCCCAGCAGGCAAAGGCAGCGGGCATTTATCCCTATTTCCGTGCCATTTCAAGCGAGCAGGACACCGAAGTCATCATCAAAGGCAAGAAAGTCCTCATGTTTGGATCCAACTGCTACAGCGGATTGGTGAATCACCCCAAAATCAAAGAGGCAGCCATCGAGGCCACCAAGAAGTACGGCACTGGCTGTGCCGGCTCTCCATTCCTCAACGGCACACTCGACATTCACAAAAAACTTGAGAAACGCCTGGCCGACTATGTGGGCAAGGAGGATGCCATGATCTACAGCACTGGATTTGGGGTGAATCTGGGTGTTGTGTCGACTCTCACCGGCCGTGAGGACTATATTCTGTGGGACGAACAGGACCACGCCTCAATCATTGAAGGCCGGCGTCTGTCGTTCTCCAACTCTCTCAAGTACAAGCACAATGACATGGACTCGCTGGAAAAGCAACTGCAAAAGTGCGAGCCCGACCGTGTGAAACTCATTGTCACCGATGGCGTGTTCTCGATGGAAGGTGATGTGTGCAAGTTGCCCGACATCGTGGATTTGGCTCACAAATACAATGCCAGCATTATGGTCGACGAGGCGCACGGAATCGGCGTGTTTGGCCGTGGCGGCCGTGGTGTGTGCGATCATTTCGGCTTGGCCGATGAGGTGGACTTGATTATGGGCACCTTCAGCAAGTCGTTTGCTTCGTTGGGTGGATTTATAGCCACCGATGAGGT
>CACZNP010000016.1 GCA_902782545.1 uncultured Bacteroidales bacterium | reverse complement strand
CGTTTCCGCCGGGCCATTGAGCGAAACACACTGCCCACATGGGACCCCTATGTGTTCCTTGATGATGACGGGCGTTTGTATGAGTATTACGGCTCAAGCAACGAGTATCCTGTCAAAGGCGTGCAAATCAGCCGGCTCGACTTCACTCCCATCAGCAAAATACACGACCTGGTGTTGCTCCAGCCCAAGCAACACGGGTGGGAACGTTTCGGCATGAACAATGATGACGAAACAACCCTCAAGCCCTTCATGGAAGGTGCATTCATGACCAAACACAACGGACGCTACTACTTCCAGTATGGCGCACCGGGAACCGAGTTCAAAATCTACGCCGACGGTGTCTATGTAGGTGACTCGCCATTGGGCCCGTTCACCTACCAGAAGCACAATCCCATGAGTTACAAGCCCGGGGGCTTTGTGCAAGGCGTGGGACACGGTGGAACCTTTGCCGACCTGAACGGAAATTACTGGCATGTGGGAACCTGCATGCTGTCAATCAAATACAAATTCGAACGCCGTATCGGGCTTTACCCTGTTGACTTCGATGACGATGGCGTGATGTGGTGCAACACAGCCTTTGGCGACTATCCTTGCTGGAACGCCGACCACAATCCCGGCAAGCACACCGACCGATTCACGGGATGGATGCTGCTGTCCTATGGCAAACCCGTGTGCGTGTCAAGCACCGACAGCACACTGACGGCACAGAGCCTGTCGGACGAGAACATCCGCACCTATTGGGCAGCCACTACCGGCAACACCGATGAGTGGGTGTGTATGGACCTGGGCAAAGAAATGACAGTACACGCCATCCAACTCAACTACTACGACCATCACACGGTGCAACACAACCGTGCCAACGACCTCTACTACCAATACCGCATTTGGAGCAGCAGCAATGGTGAACAATGGACCCTGGCGGTGGACAAAAGTGACAACGACCGCGATGTGCCACACGACTATGTGGAATTGCGGCAACCCCTGCTCACACGATACATCAAAGTGGAGAACCTGCACATGCCGGGCAACGGAAACTTCTGCTTGAGCGAACTGCGTGTGTTTGGCAACGCACAGGGGCCGGCACCGCAAGCCGTGAAACGATTCAAAGTGACACGCGACAAGACCGACCCACGCAACGCCATGATCACCTGGCAGGCGCAACCCGACGCTTACGGCTACAATATCTACTACGGCATCGCGCCCGACAAACTCTACCACTGCATCACCGTGAATGGCGACAACCAATACGACTTGCGCGGGTTGGACTTGGGCACAAGTTACTCATTTGCCATCGAGGCCTTGGCCGAGACCGGACGAAGTGCATTATCACCCATTATACACGTGAAATAACTTATAACTTTTTCAAGCCATGACTCTCAAGAAAACCTTTACCTTTTTCGCAATGCTGACGCTTATCGCGCTGACAGCATGCAGCAATTCGGTTACCGAGAAACAGCCGCCCGAAGAGCCACAGACGTCATCTACCGACGCGGCGGGACGACCTGCCAAGTTCGACAACGACGAGGCCTTGCTCGACTACATTGAAAAAGTACACTTCAACTACATGTGGGATGGCGCCGAGCCCACTTCGGGGCTTGCCCGCGAGCGCATTCACCTGGACGGCAACTATCCACAAAACGACCAGGATGTGGTCACCACCGGGGGCAGCGGATTCGGCATAGCCGGCATTCTCGCTGCCATCGACAGGGGATTCATCGCACGCGCCGACGGAGTGAAACGCCTCACCAAGATTGTGGACTATCTGGCGCGCGCCGACCGCTTCCACGGGGTGTGGCCGCATTGGATCAACGGCCCTACGGGCAAAGTGAAACCCTTCGGGCAAAAAGACAATGGCGGCGACCTGGTCGAGAGTTGTTTCTTGATGCAGAGCCTGCTGTGCGCTCGGCAATACTTTGCCAAGGGCAATGAAAGCGAGAAGGCATTGGCACAAAAAATCGACCAACTGTGGAAAGAAATGGAATTTGACTGGTATACCCACGGCGGGCAAGACGTGATTTACTGGCACTGGTCGCCCAACTATGGTTGGGAAATGAATTTCCCGCTTGAGGGTTACAACGAGTGTCTCATCGTCTATGTGCTGGCCGCGGCATCACCCACACACCCAGTCCCGGCCAAGGCCTATCACCAAGGTTGGGCACGCAGTGGGGGCATCAAAAGCGATGCCAAGCCCTACGGATATGCCCTGGAGTTAAAGCACAACGGCGCCGAAGCAACTGGAGGACCGCTGTTTTGGGCACACTACAGTTGGATAGGGCTTGACCCACGAGGATTGAGCGACCAGTATGCCAATTACTGGAACGTGGTGCGCAACCATGCGCTGAGCAACTATGCCTATTGCGCGGCCAACCCCAAACAATACAAGGGTTACGGCAAAGATTGCTGGGGACTCACTGCCAGTTACTCCATCGACGGCTATTCGGCCCACGCACCCAACAACGATTTGGGCGTGATCACTCCCACGGCGGCACTGTCATCGATGCCTTACACCCCCACTGAGTCGATGGCCGCACTCAAGTATTTTTGGGAAAAAGGGCCTTGGATATGGGGCAAATACGGCTTCTATGATGCTTTCAGCGAGCAATCCAACTGGACACAACCACGCTACTTGGCCATCGACCAATGCACCATCGCCCCCATGATTGAGAATCACAGGACAGGATTGCTCTGGCGGCTGTTCATGAGTTGCCCTGAAGTGCAACAAGGACTCGAAAAGTTGGGTTTTACCATCAAAAAACAGTAACTTTGCATCACTGCTGAACAAAAACACAAAATCACATACACATGAAACTGACCAAATTATTCGTGTCGGCCTTTTTGGTGCTTGCAGCATTCAACGCAAACGCCGTGGACAAGGCCAAAATGAACCAGTTTGTTGACGAACTGATGAGCAAAATGACGCTACAGGAGAAAATCGGACAACTCAACCTGCCCGTCACGGGTGATATCGTGACCGGTACCGCCAAGAGTAGCGACATCGCCGGAAAAATCAAAGCCGGACAAGTGGGAGGTCTTTTTAATCTCAAAGGGGTTGAAAAAATCAAAGAAGTACAGAAAATCGCAGTCGAGCAAAGCCGGCTTCACATTCCTTTAATCTTCGGAATGGACGTGATTCATGGCTATGAGACCATCTTCCCGATCCCGCTGGCTTTGTCCATGAGTTGGGACATGGAAGCCATCAAAAACAGCGCTCGCATCGCCGCTGTTGAGTCCACTGCCGATGGCATCGCCTGGACATTCAGCCCCATGGTTGACATTTGCCGCGAGCCCCGATGGGGACGCATGAGCGAAGGCAACGGCGAAGACCCCTATTTGGGCAGCCGCATTGCCGAGGCCATGGTCATGGGATATCAAGGAGCCGACCTCACCGCGCCCAATACCATGATGGCTTGTGTGAAACACTTCGCACTCTACGGTGCTCCTGAGGCCGGGCGCGACTACAACACGGTGGACATGAGCCATGTGCGCATGTTCAACGAGTATTTTCCACCCTATAAAGCCGCTGCCGACGCTGGAGCAGGCAGTTTTATGACATCGTTCAATGTCGTGGACTATATCCCCGCCACTGGCAACCGTTGGTTACTCACCGAGGTGTTGCGCGACATGTGGGGATTCGATGGATTTGTGGTTACCGACTACACGGCCATCAGCGAGATGATCAACCATGGCATGGGCGACCTGCAACATGTCTCGGCGCTGGCTCTGAATGCCGGCACCGACATGGATATGGTGGCCGACGGCTTTGTGGGCACTCTGGAGAAATCCCTTGCCGAGGGCAAGGTGAGCATGGAAACAATCGACACAGCCTGCCGGCGCATTCTTGAGGCCAAGTACAAACTCGGCCTGTTCGATGATCCCTACCGCTATCTCGATGTGCGCCGCGCAAAGAAATACATCTACACTGCCGAGCACCGCGCACAAGCCCGCCAACTGGCCACAGAGACTTTTGTCTTGCTCGAGAACAGCGAGGGAATCCTTCCGCTCAAGAAACAAGGCACAATTGCCCTTGTGGGACCTCTGGCCAACACTCGCGCCAATATGCCTGGCACTTGGAGTGTGGCAGCCACCAGCGAGCGCTACAGCACCCTGTTCGAGGCCATGCAACGTGCCGTGGGCAAGGATGCCACCGTCCTGTATGCCAAGGGCTGCAACGTTTGCTACGATGAAGAACTCGAGAAAAACAGCACCCTGTTTGGCCGCGAGATGCGCGATCCGCGCACCCCTGAGCAACTCCGCGACGAGGCACTCCGCATCGCCGCTCATGCCGATGTCATCGTGGCCGCTATGGGAGAGCCCAGCGAGATGAGCGGCGAGAGCAGCAGCCGCAGCGACATCGCCATCCTCGATGCTCAGAAAGACTTGCTGGAGGCGCTCAAAGCCACTGGCAAACCTGTAGTGCTGCTTAACTTCTCGGGACGGTCCACCGACATGAGTTGGGAGAAAGAGAACTTCTCCACCATCATGAATGTGTGGTTCGGTGGCAGTGAGGCGGCCGACGCCATTTGCGATGTGGTGTTTGGCGACGTCTCGCCCAGCGGGCACCTGAGTGTGACCATGCCCAAAAGCGTGGGACAAGTGCCCATCTGCTATAACCACCTGAACACGGGCCGACCCAACCCCAAATGGTTCACCAAGTTCACCTCCAACTATCTGGACATTGACAATGACCCGCTGTATCCCTTTGGCTATGGACTGTCCTATACCACCTTCCAATACAGCCCTGTCACTTTGAGCGGCAACTCAATGACTCGCAACGGCAGCCTGCGCGCCAGAGTCACCGTCACCAACACGGGTAGCCGTGAAGGCGCCGAGGTGGTACAACTCTACATCCACGACCTGGTGGGCAGTATCGCACGTCCTGTCAAGGAGTTGAAAGACTTTGCACGCATCTCGCTCAAACCGGGTGAGAGCCGCACGGTGGAGTTCACCATCACGGCCGATAAACTCAAATTCTACAACAAAGACCTCGTCTACGACTGTGAACCGGGCGAGTTCGACGTGATGATCGGTCCCAACAGCCGCGATGTGCAGACTCAACGCTTCTCCCTGCAGTAAGAAGCATAACAGCAACCCATAAACAAACGAAGCCCCCCAGTCTTTAGTTGCCGGGGGGCTTCGTTTGTATGACAGCACGATTTATCTGCGTTTCTTGCCTGTTTTCTTGGTCGTCGAGGACTTGGAAGAAGACTTCTTGGACGACTTGGAAGACTTCGACGTAGCCTTCGATGACGATTTCTCTCTGGACTTGGCCGAAGCCTTGGTCGTTGCTGTACTGCCCTTCGACGGAATCTTGATGCTCTCGCCGGCCTTGATCTTGTCGCCCGAGCCGGTGATGCCGTTGGCTTTCTTGAGGTCGGCCACGCTCACGCCTGTTTTCTTGGCAATTTTATCAAGCGACTCACCCTTTTGCACCGTGTGCTCGACGGGTTTGGCTGGTTTTTTCTCAGCCTTGCTTCCACGCTTGCTGCTGCGAGAGTTTTTGTAGGTGGTCTCCCGACTCGACGATTTGTGGTTATCGGCATACTTGGCATTGCGCTTGTGCCATTGGCGAGAGTCATCGGCACTCTCATGAACTGTGGTGGATTTTGCCGTTTTCTTTTCCTCCATGCGCTTGGTGCGCTCGGCAAGTTTGGCCTGTTCCGCTTGGCGCTCAATCTGGCGCACTTCTTCAATTTGAGCGTTCTCATCCTTCTCGTCATCCTCGCCATCGTCTACCACATCCACATCGCCTTGCGGTTGTTTGCCCGTGTCGGCAAGGAGTTCCTCGCCATTGTCGGCACTGGAGTTGGTGTACACTTTATAGCGTTTTTGCGTGGTGACCTTCAGCGTCTGGCCACGCTGCACCTTACCGTGTTTCAAGCCATTGAGTTGAGCCAATTGCTTGGTCGACATACCGTAGCGCGCGGCAATCTTCGCTGCGTTCTCTCCGCGACGCACTTTGTGGTACTGTGTCACGGTTTTGGTCTCCCAGGTGTAGTTGCGGTTGTCGTTGTTGCTCACCGAGACGCCCGACGGTTCCACCACATCACGGTGCGCATATAGGTCGGTGCGGTAAGCGGCAATCGAGTCCTCACTCATGATGTAACTGTAGACTTGCTGTGAGGGCAGGCACAGTGTGTAGTTACGGGTGTCGCTGCCGGGAATCACATCATGACGGTACTGCGGATTCAACACACGCAATTCCTCCATGGGAATGTTGAGCACATGTGAAATCTGGCTGAAGTGGATGCGCTGGTTCACACCCACAGTGTCGGTGATAAGAGGCTTACGGGCAAGCGAGGGGCTGATGTTGTGGCGCTTGAAATAGGTCATGATGTAGTTCGCGGCAATAAAGGCGGGGACATAGCCACGTGTCTCCCGAGGCAGATAGGCGTAGATTTCCCAAAAATCCTTGCCCGAACCGCCCGCACGGCTCAAGGCCTTGTTCACATTGCCGGGACCGCAGTTGTAGGCGGCAATGGCAAGCGACCAGTCATCGTAGATGCTGTAAAGGTTCTTGAGATAGGAGGCTGCCATTTCGCTCGAGCGGTAAGGGTCACGACGCTCGTCGACCAGTGAGTTCACTTCCAGGCCCAACCCTTTGCCGGTGCCCACCATGAATTGCCACAAACCGGCGGCTCCGGCACGCGACACGGCGTTGGGATTGAGCGCGCTCTCAATCACGGGGAGGTATTTCAACTCCAATGGCAACCCTTCTTTTTCAAGGGCCTGCTCGAAAATTGGCATATAATAGAGACTCATGCCCAGCATCTCTTCCACCAGTGTGCGGTTGCGCTTCACATAACGGTCTATGTAGGAGCGGACCACTTGGTTGTAAGGCATCTCGATAACCGAAGGGATGGCTTTGAGGCGCTTGATGTACTCCTCCTCGCTCACCTCACCGGTGGCGCGGTTCTCCACATCGGCATCGAGCACGGTATAGTTTTGGAGATACCAGTTCTGCATCATCTCATGGGTGTCGGTCTCAAAACTCTCAGGAAAGACGATGTCGTTGTCGGTAATCGTCTGCTTGAGCGTGAGAATGTTCTGCTTGGGCGCTGCCACAGCGGCAATCGTCAGCAGTGTTGTCAACAATAGGGTGTAATATCGTTTCATATCATCAATTTTTCTATAATTGCTTTCTGTCCTAAAAATTCAAGGCGCATTGCAAGCCCACCGAGGGCGTTCGCGTCACTTCGGGGGTGCTCATCACTGCGGGCCGCACCTGCATCGACAGGTCGGGGCTGATGTCGAAATGGGCCAGCGAGGCATCCACATAGGCATCCACCACATTGATTAAGTAGACCGCCACCATGCTGATGATGCAGATATCCCGATAACGGCGATAATAGTCGCGCTTGTTCTTCATCACGCGCTTAATCCAATCCATGTCCAAGTCACTCTCTTTGACTGTGGGAGCGAAAAACTCCATATACGACTTGGTGTCGGGGTCGCTGTCCATGGCATCGCGATAGGCCTTGGTGTAGTCTTGCAGCATGCGGTTGTTCCATGTGGTGCCATAAGTCAGTCCCACAAAGGCTCCCACCACAATGGGCAGTTTCCAGTAACGGCGGTTGTAGATTTGCCCCAAACCGGGACACAATGCCGAGAGCCACATAGCGCGCATGGGGTCGGGATTGAACACACGCACCTTGCCCAACTGACGCGAAGCGGCACTGTCCACTGGGGCGAGAATCTCGATACCTTCGATGCCGCGCAATGAATCGGCCGAGGCAAAGTGCAACGTGTCGCCTGCCAAATCCACCACCTGCACACGCGTTTCCTGTGCCTTGCCAGCCTGGTTGTCGGGCAGTTGCACAGCCGTGCGCTGATGGCGCAAGGAGCGTGTGCCGACACTATCGGCCTTGACGACGGCCTGTGCTGAAACAGGAACCGCCATCTCCACGATGCACAACAGCAACAATGCCGCCAGCATCAAGCCTCGGCTATATGGTTCGACTCGTGTCAATGCGCTTTAAGTCGGTCAAAGATACTAATAATTCTCTCCAGTTCATTCTCGTCCTTGAACGGGAATGTTATTTTTCCTTTACCCGCCATGTCGCAGGAAAAGCGCACTTTCACGCCAAAGGAAGAGGCAAGATGCCGCTGAAGCACTTCGTAGTCCTTGGACGACAGCCGTTTAGCTGGCGCACTGGCATTTTGTCCTTCGCTGGAATCCATTTGCTGATACTGCTTGACCAATTGCTCCACCTGCCTCACCGATAAACCTTTTTTAAGAATCTCGTTATACAATTTTAACTGCAACGAGGGTTTGTCCAGCGACAAAAGCGCACGGGCATGGCCCATGTCCAACGCATGGTCTCGCAATCCCAACTGCACTTCGGCCGGCAACTTGAGCAAGCGCAGAAAATTGGCAATCGTTGTACGTTTTTTGCCGATGCGCTCACTGAGTCTCTCCTGCGTGAGGTCATACTGGTCGATGAGTTTGCGGAATGTAAGCGCTATCTCAATGGCGTTCAAGTCCTCGCGCTGGATGTTTTCGATGAGCGCCATCTCGGTGACTTCGGCGTCGCCCACGGTGCGCACATAGGCAGGCACCGACTTGAGGCCAGCCATCTTTGCCGCGCGAAAGCGGCGCTCGCCCGAAATGATTTGATAAGCGTTTGCACCCACACTGCGCAGCGTCAGCGGCTGGATGATGCCCAACTCGCGGATAGACGACGCCAACTCGTCGAGTGCCTCTTCGTCGAAAGTGCGGCGAGGCTGATCAGGGTTGGGACTGATTTGTGTGATAGGGATTTCGTTGATGGCACTCGACCCTCCAGTCTCGATTTCGTCCCTCGAGATGATGGAGTCAAGCCCTCGCCCCAATGCGTTTCGTTTCATAGTTTTCTTTTTGCTGAATGTTACAAAACCATTTATTTCTTTCCTGTCACCCGGTCTTTGGTGATGAGTTCCTTGGCCAGTTGCAAGTGGCTGGTGGCACCGCGGCTGTTGGGATCGTAGAGGATGGCCGGCAACCCGTGGCTGGGCGCCTCGCTCAGGCGAATGTTGCGCGGAATCACCGTATTGAAGACCATGTCCCCAAAATGGTTTTTCAATTCTTCGTAGATTTGGTTGGCCAGTCGCAGTCGTGCGTCGTACATGGTGAGCAGGAAACCCTCAATGCGCAGCGTGGGGTTGAGTTTGGACTTGATGATGCGCACCGTGTTGAGCAACTTGCTGATGCCTTCCAGGGCAAAATATTCGGCCTGAACGGGTATTATCACACTGTCGGCCGCCGTGAGGGCGTTGACGGTTATCAGTCCCAACGAGGGGCTGCAATCAATCAGGATATAGTCGTAGGCCGCTTTCACATCCTCAATGCCCCGGCGCAGCACCTTTTCGCGATCGGTCTTGTTGATGAGTTCGAGTTCGGCACCCACCAAGTCGATGCGTGACCCCACCATGTGGAGCCCCTCGACGCAGGTCGACACCGCGGCGCTGTGCATGGGATAGTCATCGACCAGGCATTCGTAGATGGTCGACGACATCTGCTTGGGCTCGATACCCAACCCCGATGTGGCATTGGCCTGGGGGTCGGCATCGATGAGCAGCACACGTTTCTTGTTCATGGCCAGTGATGCCGCCAGGTTAATGGCGGTTGTGGTCTTTCCCACCCCGCCTTTTTGATTGGCAATTGCTATTGTTTTTCCCATAGAATAATCCACTAATGTTTCACACCAAAATGTTTCACGGTGCAAAGGAATAGATTTTTATGCAAACAAAGGGCAATATCTGCGTTAAAATGCTTGAAATGTTGATAAGTCACCTTTTTTGTTAATAACTCCCGCGACAACATCCAATCCTCGACGGGCGATGTGTTATTTTTAGTTATTTTTCTTTCACAAATCCATTAGTGGGTGACGAATTTGGCAAAAAAATGCTACATTTGCATTTCTATGCGAAACTTTTTGAACATCACTATGAATATGAGAAAATTTATCTGCTCACTGGCAATGCTTGTACTGGCCATAACATTGCAAGCATCACCAGCCTACAAAGGCACGCTCACTGCAACCCAGCCCGACGGCTCCAAAGTGGACTTCCGCATCCATGGCGATGAGTATTTCAACTACATGACCACGGCCGACGGATACACCGTTGTCAAAGACATCGATGGGTTTTTGCGCTATGCTCAGATTGAGGACGGCAAAGTGACATCGACCGGCATCCAAGCACGCAACGCAAGCCAACGCACATCGCAAGAGTCGGCCATGCTTCAAGCCATCGGCAAGCATGCCACCGTTGCCACAGTGCGACAGCAGGGCCAAGCGCGCCGCGCCAAAGCCAATGCGCCGCGCGGAGCCCAAGTCAATATGCTTGAGCGGGGCCTGGTGATTCTTATTCAATTCAAAGACACTACGTTCTCACGCAGCGACGCAGGAACGTTGTATCAAAACATGATGGATCAGAAGAACTACACTGGTTACACCAATCCCAACGGCTCGCCAAACCCCTATGGCCACTTTGACGGCAGTGTTCGTGACTATTATTACGAGAATTCCATGGGCCAGTATGAGCCTCGGTTCGACGTGGTGGGGCCGGTCACGGTGAATTACTCGGTCAACGACCCCAAAGGAACCGACGGGCCCATCGTAGGAATCTTCCGTGACGCCCTCAACCAATTGGACCCAACGGTTGATTTCAGCCAATACGACTTCGACAACGACGGTTATGTCGATGTGCTTTATTTCATCTTTGCCGGGACATCGGCGTCATCCAGTAGCGACAACCAACACTTGTGGCCACACGAGAGCAGCATCAGTTACTACAGAATCAAGAAAGATGGTGTGATGATGGGCAAGTATTCGTGCTCCACCGAGTTCCTCTATCAGCGCGAAAACAATATTCTTGATGGCATTGGCACCGTGTGCCATGAATTCGGACATGCCTTGGGGCTGATGGATCTTTATGACACCGACTATGGGGAAAGTGGAGGATATGCCCATGATCCCGAAGATTGGGATCTCATGTCGGGAGGATCCTACTTGAACTATGGTCGCACACCGGCCGCACTTACAATTTTTGAACGGTATGTGCTGGGTTGGGCTCAGCCCACCACAATCACCGAGCCAGGGACTTATACCCTCAAGCCTGTCAGCACCGACAACGAAGGCTTCATCATCAACACATACACCAAAAAAGAGTATTTCTTTATCGACAACCGCCAAAAGTCGAGATGGGATGCTTATATTCCCGGGCATGGAATGATCGTGTGCCGGGTCGACTCAACCAATGCCTCCATTTGGTCGGACAACGATGTGAACGTGAACCCATCACGGTTGTACTATGAAATGTTGCGGGCCGGGGGCACAGCCAACGGATGCTTGCCCAGCGACCCATTCCCCGGGACCCTGGGGTGCACCCTCCTCACCAACAAGACCCTGCCCAACCTCAGAGTGTGGAGTGGCAGAGCCAACCCATTAGTGATCACGGATATCACCGAGTCCGATGGCGTGATTTCCTTCAAGGTTGAGAAAGCCGCCGACATGCTCACCCTGTTGGAGGACTTTGAGTCCATGGAGGCCACAACCAACACCTCACTGAAGGACGTACAAGGCAACTTCACCACATGGAGTTTCACCAAGAGCAATGTAAAAGAAGCCGGAGAAGGCAACTGCAATGGCTTGAATGCGGTAGCCATGAAATCGCCCAGTGCCCTTTCGACATCCACCCCATTGAGCGAAAACATTCATTGTGTGTCGGTCAATGTGTACAATCCCACCAATACCATGAGCAAATTCACGCTCTATAGTTCGGTGGATCAAGGTGCGACGTGGACGGCTGTCAAAACTTCACTGAAGTCCGATGCCCAGACTGTCCTGGCAAAAGCCTGCAGCACTCTTTCCTGGCCTGTTGATTTCAAAAAATCACAGCAGGTGTTGTTCCGCTTGAACATGACATCGGGCAGCAAGAGCACGCCCAACTACGCGGACGATTTCATCATCTACTACCACGAGTCCCAGCAAGTCAAAGGCGATGTGAACGGTGATGGCGAAATCTCGATTGCCGATGTCACGGCATTGGTCAACTTGGTGATGAATAACACAGATAACGACAACAGCGACGTGAATGGTGACGGTGAGACCGGCGTGGCCGACATCACCGCACTGGTCGCTCTTTTAATGTCATTATAAACAATGAAAAGAATAGTATTGTTACTCACGTGCTCAGCCCTGGCCATGGCTTGGACTGCACATGCCATGCCTGCACACCCACAACCGGCAAAGGTGGCACAACCCAATGGCGACTCTCTTACGGTAAGGCTGGTGGGAGACGAATTCTTTCACTACACCACCACCCAAGACGGGTACACCGTGCTGCGAGACAAGGATGGATGGTTCACCTATGCCACCAAGCAGAACGGACGGTTGGTGTCGACAGGAATCACTGCCCGCGACGCAAAACAACGGTCAGCATCCGACATTGCCCTGCTGGCAACCCTGGAACGGCATCTTACCGACCAAGAGAGCATCCAAGCCGGCAAGGCACGGCGCGCAAGTCGCGACACCCGCATCAAGAAAGGTCGTCGTGCTCCCGAGGATTGGGAAGGATTCCGCGGGCTGGTAATCCTCATCAACTACAACGACAAGCAATTCCAGCGCATCGATGCAAACGACTTTTACAACGACATGATCAACACCCGCGGCTATAGCGGTTATAACTCCACCGACCGATGGGGAAGGACTCAATTTGTGTCATGCACCGGCTCCATGCGCGATTATTTTTTCGACAACTCCTTTGGCCAATTTGACCCGGAGTTTGATGTCATTGGACCCGTGAACGTCGACTACTCCTGCAAGCAAGGTGGCGATGAATCCTATATGATTTTCTACAGCGCTCTTAACATGATTGACGACCAAGTGGATTTCTCACAATATGATTCCGATGGCGATGGCGAAATCGATATGATTTACTTCATTGTTGCCGGCTACAGTGCCAATTACAGCGGAAACAGTCAAGAATATTTGTGGCCACACATGTCCTATTTGTGGGGAGAATATGACAACACTGAATTGGGACGCTATGCCTGCTCCACCGAGATTTATGGCTGGGAAGACTACAACATGACCGATCTGCTGGGCATTGGCACTATGTGCCACGAGTTCAGCCATGTCATGGGAATTCTCGACCTCTACGACACCGACTACGGAGGGAGCGGAGGCGAGAGCAATCACCCCGATGAATGGGAAATCATGGCTGGCGGTGGTCACTTTAACTACGGACGCACACCCGTAGGCTACTCGCTCTACGACCGCTACGCCATGGGGTTTGCCTCCCCCACTGTCATTGACCAACCCGGTGACTATTCGCTCGACTACATCGGCACGTCGAACAAGGGCTTCTTGTTGCGCACACCGCAAGACAAAGAAATCTTCCTCATCGAGAACCGGCAAAAGAATCGCTGGGATGAATTTATCCCCGGACACGGCATGATTGTGGCCCGCATGGATTCAACCAACGAAAGTGTATGGATGAACAATACCATCAACGCCAATCCCACACACAACTATTACGAACTGTTGCGTGCCGGGGAAAGCACCAACGGCAACTCGGCAAGTGACCCCTTCCCCGGAACAGCCAACGTGACCGAAATCACAAACTATTCCAATCCCAACCTGCTCACATGGGCAGGTATGCCCAACGACTTTTTTATCGAGGACATCGCCGAGGACAACGATGGACTAATCACTTTCAGTGTGAAAGCCGACACTGAAACGCAAACCATCATTGAGGACTTTGAGACTATGGAAGCGCCCACTCCTACCAACGCGACTGGAGTGATGGGACGCTTCTGGAAATGGGATTTCATCAAGGCGGCAGTGGCTGCACCAGGCAGCGGCAAGTGCAATGGTGAACACGCAGTGGCCATGATCAAACCCAGTGCGCTCACCACAGCACACAATATCGATGCCGATATCAAGATCTTATCAAGCACCGTCTTCAATCCCACCTCTTCGGCAGCAAAATTCACTGTCTCGCTAAGTTATGACGATGGCAACACATTCACCGTGATTGATGAATTCACCGCAACCGCCAAAGCCACAACAACCCACCCGACTCACATCAGCCTGGATGGACCTGCGCGACTGCGCATCGCACAAATCTCGGGCAGCGCAAACTCCAAGTGCTACCTCGATGACATCACGCTCAAGTACTTGGGCGACATCGGTGCTCCGCCCGAGCCGCAACTGATCGGTGACGTGAATGGTGATGGCGAAATCTCGGTTGCAGACGTCACCACACTTGTCGACTTGCTGCTTACCGACAGTGAAAATGAGCGCAGCGATGTGAATGGTGACGGCGAGACCGGCATTGCCGACTTGACAACACTTATCAACATCTTACTGAATCAAACAAACGATTAACCGACCACCATCGGTTCTGTTTCTGGAATATGGGAACTGAGCACCCGCAATCCTTTAGGATAAAGGTTGTTGGCTCGGTTCCCTAAATTATTGGCCCACCCCAACGCGGCACCACGGTGCGTAACAATCACATATCCCCGTGGTGCATCCACCACGATGGCCTCTCCTCGCAGATAGGCCATAGCCGTGCGGTAGTCCACCTCGCAGCACGCCACACCACGGGCCAATGCGGCACTCAATGCCAATGCCTGGTGCGGCACAAAACCCTTGCCCTTGGCAGTGGCAACCGTCACCCCTGCCTGCAACACTTGCACAGAAGAACGCAACACATCCACCGAGGCTGCATGCTCGCGAGGCACTGCCACCGCATTATCACCCTGCATGGTCCAGGACATGGCCGACGCATCGGCTAACCATTCTTGCGGTTGCTGCGTTTTGACTGGGGACGTCGAAGGAAGCCTTTTCGGCTTGAATGGCACGCAGGGCTCATCATCGGGTTTT
>CACZNP010000015.1 GCA_902782545.1 uncultured Bacteroidales bacterium | reverse complement strand
TTTGCCGGGTTGGGCTATACACAGATTGGCCTTCATAACCGCGACAAGGCCATTGAGGCTTTCAACAAGGCTGCGAAACTCGATAAAAACAATGCCGAGCAATACCGCTCGATTGTTGCCGAGTTGGAGAAACTGAATCCCGACATGAGTGTGCCCACAGAAGTGACCGAGCGCGAGATTGAAGAAACCGACAATGTGCAGATGCCCTCGTTCCCTGGTGGAACCCAGGCAATCAAGGAGTTCATTGCCACGAATGTCAAGTATCCCGACAATACGATGGAAGTGGGAGCCCATGGCTTGATTTTGGTGGATTGCTTAGTGTCGGAAACGGGAAAGGTGATTGACGCCAAGGTGTTGAACAGCATAGAAGATGCGCTGGACAAGGAAGCATTGCGAGTGTGCAAAATGCTGCCCGACTTTGTCCCCGGCACCAAGGACGGAGAACCCGCTCAATTCTGGGTGCAGGTGCCAGTGCTTTTTGAAAGACCATTCTAATTACATAATACCCCAATCAAATGAAAAACTATGTCTTAATTGCAGCCATTGCAACGTTGTTGGCGTGCAGCAACGCCAATGGATCGAACGGTAACACGAACCAGTCGGCACAAGCCGAAGCCGTACCGGCCAAGGCCGACTTGGGTTTCCTTGCAAAACTGGGTGTGGATGTGAGCAACATTCATACATTGGGCGACCCGAACGACACCCTAGAATATTCCGATTTCAAAACGCTCACTGTGGACCAGGTACTTGCCTTGGTGCCCATGGCAGTACGCACGGTCGATAGAGAACATCTGGAGGACTGGCTGGAGGACTGTTACGACATTGTGAGCGCCCGGGCGCTGCCTGGCGGTTTCACGATGCTGCTCTTCAGCGTGCAGACTGGAGATGACTCAAGCAATGAAATGCTGGGTATCTATGACAAGGAAGGCAACCTGACTGACCTCATGCAAGTGGGCGACACGGAAGGATTTATTGTGGAGGAATGCGATGAAGCCTTTACCCAAGGCACAGCGCAGGTGACCCACATCAAGTTTAGATTTGACAAGCCTAATGAACTCACCATTGACCAGACCGACGAAGAAGGCAGTTGGAAGGATGATGGCGAAAGAGTCCTCAGAGAGTTGGTCACGGTGAACTGGCTCGTGCAGACCATGAGGCGCTATAGCATTGATGACCAAGGGCACTTGAAACTCATCGAAGAGAAGGAAGTGAAGCGCGAGGGAAAAGTCGCTCCTGAGAAAGATCCGCAAAATGAAAAAAATATTATTTGGAATTTGAGCATGCTGCCCATGAACGACCCCGATCGTGTGGACCGCCTCAATGCCAAAGCCAACGAATTCATTCAAAAGCATGGCCGAGCCGCTTTTGAAGAGGATAATGGCGCCTTTGTGATGGCGGTGGAGGAGTATTACAACAGCAATCCCGAGGCGTTGCTGATGTGGATTTACAATCACCGCAATGATGATAATGTGATTGCAGGAATGTTCAAGGATTTGTTTGTGGGTCTATGTCGCGATAAGTCGTTGTTGGTGCAGGACATTGAGCAATTGCCCGACAAAACCGCCAAGCAGTACTTCAAGGACCTCACCAGCCAATGGAATCCGGAACAATAGTTTTTGAAGAACTGACGCGCGAGTTGGATCAAATCACAACCGTAGGCGTTGGCCAAACCACCAGAGAAAGGCGCAAATTTTGTGCCTTTCTTTTTTTGTCACGAAAAAGAGTGCGTATATTTGTGGTATGAAAAAGAAATCAATGACCGATTTGCATCGGGTGAGCGCCGACAGTTATGCCGCTGTGGAGAAGATACCGTTGGTGGTGGTGCTTGATGATGTACGCAGCGAGATGAACGTGGGCAGCATCCTTCGCACGGCCGATGCCTTTGTGGTGCAGCGCGTGGTGATGTGCGGCATCACATCGACACCTCCTCGCCCCGAAATCCACAAGACGGCCCTGGGAGCCGAGGACACGGTGGCATGGGAGTATTGTCCCACGGCGCTTGAGGCCGTGGAGCGGCTTCGCAGCGAGGGCTACACCATCTGCGCCATCGAGCAGGTGCATGGCAGTGTGAGCATGGAGGCTTTTGACGTGGAAACAGGGAAAAAGTATGCCGTTGTGCTGGGCAACGAGGTGAAGGGAGTCGCCCAGGAGGTGGTCGATGCCTGTGACTGCTGCATTGAGATACCGCAACGTGGCACCAAGCATTCGCTCAATGTGGCCAATACCGCCGCCCTGGTCATGTGGCATTTTTTCAGCCACAGCCTTGAGGAGACCGAGTAGGTGGGCGGCGGCAGTGAGAGAGTGATGCACCCATGCGTTTCCTGTGTGAGTGAGTAAAAAGTGTAAA
Organism: uncultured Bacteroidales bacterium; assembly: GCA_902782545.1. Taxonomy (GTDB): domain Bacteria; phylum Bacteroidota; class Bacteroidia; order Bacteroidales; family Muribaculaceae; genus Sodaliphilus. Next base: position 4,942 of record CACZNP010000015.1, on the reverse strand, counting down.
AAGAATATTCGGAAAAATTTGCCGCGAGTTGGTAAAGTCGAAGAAATAGCATATCTTTGTCTTTATCTGTAAAAATATAATTCGTCGTTCAATGAATTATTCGATTTTGGATTTCTTGGCCTTGCTGGGTGCCGTGGGATTGTTCCTGTACGGCATGAAGGTGATGAGCGAGGGCCTGCAGAAGGCTGCCGGCGACCGCTTGCGTGGCATCTTGTCGGCCATGACACGGAACCGCTGGACAGGGTTGATGACCGGAATGCTCATCACGGCAATGATACAGAGTTCCAGCGCGTCGACTGTGATGGTGGTGAGTTTTGTCAATGCCGGTTTGATGTCGCTCGAGCAATCCATGGCCGTTATTTTGGGAGCCAACATGGGTAGCACGTTCACGTCATGGATTGTGTCGTTCTTTGGGTTCAAGGTCGACATGACGCACATTTGCTTCCCCATCCTGGCCTTTGCGGTGCCCATGCTGTTTTTCAAAAAGAGCACGACCAAATCGGTGGGTGAATTCCTGATAGGCTTCGTGTTTCTGTTTTTGGGACTGGCCGCCCTCAACAACTATTTTCCCGACTTGGGTAAAAGCCCTGAGATTTTCGAGACGCTGAAGGCTTATACCAGCATGGGCTTCGTGTCGTTGATCATCTTCTTCCTGGTGGGCTTGGTGGTGACGATGATCATTCAGTCGAGTGCCGCCACTTTTGCCATCGTGCTCATTATGGGCACAAAGGGTTGGATACCGTTTGATATGGCTTGCGCCATCGTGCTGGGCGGCAATGTGGGAACAACCATCATGCCCCTGCTGGCCTCTCGTGGTGGCAACACCACTGCCAGGAAAGCCGCCATGGGGCATTTGGTGTATAACCTGATCAGTGCGGCGTGGATGTTGGTTGTGTTCTTCCCCTTTGTGAAAATGATAGTGTGGCTCACCAGCGATGTTTTGAACTTAGGCGACCCAACGGCGCTGTACCAGTTGGCATCGACAGGAACGGCCTCTGAGGCCGACTTGAAACCCCTGATGTTTTCCATGTCGATGGGTGCCACCATCTATCATACGGTCTATAACATCGTCAGCCTGTTGTTAATGATAGGATTCACCAAGCAACTTGTGCAGATTGTGAACAAGATTGTGCCCACCCGCAAGCGTACCGAAGAGGAATTCCAACTCAAATATATAAGTGGAGGACTGGTGGGAGCAGCCGAACTCAATATCCTGCAAGCCCAGCGTGAGACCGTTGTTTATGCCCAACGTGTGGAGAGCATGTTTGGCATGGTCAAGCAACTTGTTCATGTCAAGACCGGCACCGAGGAATTCAACAAGTTGTACACATGTGTGGGTAAATACGAGGACATCAGCGACCACATGGAGATAGAGATAGCCAATTACCTAAACCAGGTGATTGCCGGTCGGTTGAGCCTTGACGCCAAACTGCGCATTGGCACCATGCTCAATATCGTGAGCGAGATAGAGAGCATCGCCGACAGTTGCAACAATATCGCCCGAACGCTTATCCGCAAGGAAGAGGCCCACACGCACTTCAGCGAATACAACTATAAGCACATCGATACCATGCTCAAGTATGTGAGCGAGGCCATGAGCAATATGCTCGCTGTGCTGTGCGACCTGGACAACGTCACCAGCGAAGATTTGGTTCGCAACTACAACAAGGAGCGCGAAATCAACAACTTCCGCAACTTGTGCCGCACCGAGAACATTGAGCGCATCAACAATCAAGAGTATCCCTACCAGGCCGGTATCTTCTACATGGACATCATTTGCGAGGCCGAGAAAGTGGGCGACTTTATCGTCAACGTCATCGACAGCGTGGAGGACTTGATGCGCCGCACCAACACCGAGGGCGGTGGCATTGCCCTGGACGAGGAACTCAACCCCGAGAAGAAAAACGAAGATTAATACACCTATAACCAAAACCACTAAAAAGACACAACATCATGAAAGAATTGAAAGGAACAAAGACCGAGAAGAATTTGATGGAGGCATTTGCCGGTGAGTCGATGGCTCGTAACAAATACTCCTATTTTGCATCCAAGGCCAAAAAAGACGGCTACGTTCAGATTGCAGCCATCTTTGAGGAAACCGCTGCCAACGAGAAAGAGCACGCCAAGATGTGGTTCAAGTATCTGGAGGGTGGCGCCATCCGAGGCACTGCCGAGAACCTGAAAGCAGCCGCCGACGGTGAGAATTTCGAGTGGACCGACATGTATGAGCGCATGGCACGTGAGGCACGCGAAGAAGGTTTCGACGAGATAGCCGACAAGATGCTGGGTGTGGCTGCAATCGAGAAAGCACACGAGGAACGTTACCGCAAGTTGCTGGCCAATGTGGAAGGCAAGTTGGTGTTCTCGCGCGACGAGGAGTGCATCTGGCAGTGCCGCAACTGTGGACACATTGTTGTGGGCAAGCAGGCTCCCGAGGAGTGCCCGGTGTGCAACCACCCGCAGTCCTACTTTGAGTTGAAGGCTGAGAACTATTGATTTGTCGGCCAGCGAGATAAAACAAATATGTTATTCATCCACAGAATCATGAAAAGATTCTGCCTGATGGTTTTTGCGGCATTGTTGTTTGGGGGCTGTGGTGCCCAAGCCACCAAAAAAGGGTGGATGAGCAAGTATGACATGACACCTTGCGACAACCCCGTGTTTGTGCCACCAGCGAACACCGTATCGGGCGGAAGAGTGCGTGGCGCGGGCATCAACATGAATGATGGTGAGGCCTACTCCGACAGTTACATCAACTTCTCCACCGAATGGCACTATGCTCCGAAAATCGGCCTTTGCCAGGAAGAGGAGAGCCAGTGGCTGAGAATCACAGGCCAGGAACATGCCCATCTGCTCAAATTCAGCGTCAAGCAAATCAATGGGTGTGGGGCAGTTGTCATTTACCGCGATTACGAAGCACAGAGAGGAGAGCCCAATTTGGGCCAACTCCTTGTCACTTATGATGATGAAGCGCAGGTGCTGGATGTGATGTCGACAGGCACGTTCTTCGATATGGAAGATTTGCTTGAGGCCGCTTGCATGGGTGCCTACACCTTCAAGCCCAATATGGGTGGCCGGCACATGGAATACACCGGTCCCGGCAAATTCACCATTTTCAACTATTATTACTACACCGATTCGTTGGAGAGAAGTTGTAAGTGGGAAGAAGAGCGCGACTACGTCATCGACGCTCAAGGATTGGTGAGCATGACCGACTGTCGCGAGAAGAACCGTCCCAAGGGGCTCGATGCACCCTGGGAATTACGCGACATATCCATGCTTCCCAGCCATGAGTCCACGGCGATTCTCGACCGGCTTGCCGCGTTGCGTCCCGCCATGGCAGGCAAGGAGTCGCTCCTTGCATGGCACAACCGCTTGGTCAGGTATTTGGCCCTCCGCAACATGCCTGGATTCCTCACATGGTGCCATGGCCACCCAGACACCCCCGTGAGTGAAAACGCTTTGAATGTCATTTTCGGAGAAGAGAATCCCACGCTTGAGTTGATCGAATTGCTGGAAAACACCATTGAGAAACTGGATTCCCCAGCCGGTGAGTACTGGAAGAAAGTCGTTCATGACCGAGTTGAAAACCAATAAACAAGGAAAAAAGAAAAAGAACAGGCAGTGATAAACTTTACCCCTCTGGCACGTGGCCATTTCTTGAGCCGCCTGCAACAACAGGTGCGCTACATTGACCATGCCGATGCTGTGCAACAAGGCGAATTGGTGCGGTTGGTCGAGAAAGCGGCTCTCACAAGCGTGGGTCGCAAATACGATTTCTCCACTATCCGCACCTATCGTGACTTTGCCAGCCGGGTGCCCCTGTACCGATATGAGGACTTGCAGCCGTTCATCATGCGCATGCTCCGAGGCGAGGCAGGAGTGCTGTGGCCGGGGCGCACCTACAACTTTGCCCAGTCGAGCGGTACAAGCGACGGGCGCAGCAAGTACATTCCCGTCACCCGCGAATCATTCCGTTGGAACCATTATAAAGGTGCCAGCGATGTGGTGTCGCACTACCTGAACCTGAATCCCGACAGCCGCATTTTTTCGGGCAAGGCGCTCATTTTGGGAGGCAGTTTCGCCAACCATCTGACAGGCTTGAAGCCTGGCGTCCGCGTGGGCGACCTCTCGGCGAACCTGATCGAGAACATGAATCCGCTGGCCAATTTGTTCAGGGCACCCCGCAAGCAGATTGCCCTGATGGAGGACTGGAACGAGAAACTGCCCGCTCTGGTTGAGGCGAGCATGCACGAAAACATCACAAACTTGAGTGGGGTTCCCTCGTGGTTCCTCGCGGTACTCAAGCAGGTGCTTGCCCGTGCGGGTGCAACGTGCATCCATGAGGTGTGGCCGCACTTGGAGGTGTTTTTCCACGGCGGTATCGCCTTTGCGCCCTACCGCCAGCAGTACGAGGCCATTTGTGACATGAGTCGCATGCACTTCCTCGACACATACAATGCCAGCGAGGGATTCTTTGCCGTGCAGAGCGACTGGGAGTCCACGGCCATGTTGCTGCTGCTGGATGTGGGTGTGTTCTACGAGTTCATTCCCATTGAGGACTCCGACAGTGAACACCCCGAGGTGTACCCCGTGTGGGAGATTGAGCCGGGGCGCACCTACGAACTCGTCATCACGGCCTGCAATGGCTTGTGGCGCTACCGCTTGGGCGACACGGTCACCATTGAGAGGCTCAATCCCTTGAAAATCAAAATTGCCGGCCGGACAAAAGCGTTTATCAATGCCTTTGGCGAGGAATTGATGGTGCACAATGCCGATGACGCCATCAGCCGTGCCATGGCCGACACGGGACTGCGTGTGCTCAACTACACAGCCGCCCCGGTTTATGCCGCCGAGAACCGCCGAGGCCATCACCAGTGGCTCATTGAGTTTGCCAGCCCACCAGCCGACCCCAAATCATTCATCACCTTGCTTGACCGTT
>CACZNP010000014.1 GCA_902782545.1 uncultured Bacteroidales bacterium | reverse complement strand
CCGATGGCGTTGCAGATATCGGGTTTCTCCTTGAACTTCTCGGCCAGTTTCATACCCAGCTGTGCATGTGGCAGTTCAGGCTCGTCGTCGGGCACTTTGCCAATGTCGTGCAGCAAACCGGCCCTGCGTGCTTTCTTGGGGTTGAGGCCCAACTCACTGGCCATGATGGCACACAGGTTTGCGGTCTCGCGCGAGTGCTGGAGCAGGTTCTGTCCATAACTGGAACGATACTTCATCTTGCCAATGAGGCGGATGAGTTCGGGATGCAGGCCGTGAATTCCCAAGTCAATGGCGGTGCGCTTGCCGGTCTCGATAATCTCCTCCTCGACTTGACGGCGGACCTTGGCCACGACTTCCTCAATGCGGGCAGGATGGATGCGACCGTCGGCAACAAGTTGATGCAGAGCCAGACGGGCAATCTCGCGACGCACGGGATCAAATCCCGAAAGAACAATTGCCTCGGGAGTATCGTCCACGATGATTTCAATGCCGGTGGCGGCTTCCAGGGCACGGATGTTGCGACCCTCACGCCCGCTGATGCGGCCCTTGATTTCGTCGTTGTCGATGTGGAACACTGTCACGGCATTCTCCACGGCAGTCTCGGTGGCGACACGTTGGATGGTTTCCACAATGATGCGTTTGGCTTCTTTGTTGGCGGTCAACTTGGCATCGTCCATAATGTCGTTGATGTAACTCTGGGCAGCGGTCTGGGCCTCGTCCTTGAGCGACTCCACAAGTTTTTCTTTGGCTTCCTCGGCGCTCAGTCCACTCACGTGTTCCAAAGTGTCGCGTACGGTCTTTTCCATGCGATCCACTTCCTTCTGGCGGTTCTCGAGAACCACGGTCTGATGGTCAATGCTCTGTTTGAGAGTGTCGAGTTCGTTGCGACGGCGTTGCACATCGCCTTGTTGCTGATTGAGTTGAATCTCGCGCTGTTTGAGTTTGGCCTCACTCGTCTGCACCTTGGCCAGACGGGCATTGGCCTGCTTCTCGGCCTCGCTGGTGATGGCCATGCCGGCTTCCTTGCCCTTGATCATTTCGTTGTTCTTGAGCACTTCGGCCTCAAGTTTCGCTTTTTCAACAATTTCGTTTGCTCTCGATTTTGCATTGCGGCGCGACAGCACCTGTGCCACGAAAGCACCCACGGCAAATGCCACAACCGCAACAATCACATTAATTATAGAGTCCATTTGTTAAACCTAAAATTAAATATATATTAATAAAAACGCACCTCACCCACTTGCGGCCTGGGCCGACAACTGTCCACGATGCGGGACGCAGTTGCCCAGTGCCAACAATAAGAGAAGTGCAGGAACCTATTTACTTCAAGTCAATTATACCTTGATGACCAAGTCATCGAGTTTTTTCTCAAAATCGACCAGGAAATCATCGACGGCTTTGTTTTGCACATAAGCCTCCATGTAGAGACGTGCAAACTGAAAAGCCACACGCGCCAGCACATCGTGCGATGTGCTGTTCTCGCCAAACCGCTTGAGCCACCTGTTCCACAAATCGTTGACCAGGTCTTCGGCCTTACGGAACGACGGTACTTCGTCAGGAGTCACGTTCACCGCTATAGGTTTCACGTCGGCTATCTGAATCCAGATATTTTGTTTTTTGACTTTATCCATCGCGTCGTTCCACTATATTTAAGCATTCAGTTGAGCAATGCATTTGTCGATGTCCCGCACCATTTTGGATATCATCTGACGTCCGCGGGCCAATGCCTCGGGCGAACTGCCTATGCTGTGCGCCATGCGCAGGAACTCGTTCTCGCGCGTCAGGCGTTCCACCTCTGCCCGCAAGCGCTCCAACTCCGATTCGCGTTCGGACAGCAGGGCTTGCGACTCGTCGTGACGGGCCAACAGGGCATGGTATTTTTCCACCAGGATGCTGCTTCTCCGCAACACGCGCGACAACGTTTCTTGCAATTCGGCAGCCATAATTATCCAATTTTGCACAAAAGTAGTAAAAATTATTGGCATAACATGCCATATTACGTCATTTTTTGCGCAATTCACCCATTTTAAAGACTATTCGTGCTGCAAAGGGGCCGTGCAGGCATCAATAGGGCTTGCGGTATTTGTCGGACGGGTCATCGTCGATGATGCTCAGGTAACTGGCGTAACGCGACTGGCTGATGCGACTCTCGGCCACGGCATCGAGCACAGCGCAACCAGGCTCGTGGGTGTGGGTGCAGTTGCCAAAACGACAGTTCTTACCCACCTCGAAAATCTCGGGAAAATAATGTGCCACTTCGGCACGGTCAAAGTCGATGGTTCCAAATCCTTTGACACCGGGGGTGTCGATGATGCACCCACCACCAGGCAAATCGAGCATCTCGCTGAATGTGGTGGTGTGCATGCCGGTGTGATGTGCTTGCGACACATCGCCAACCCGCAAGCCGGCACCAGGAATCAGGCAATTGATAAGCGATGATTTTCCAACACCTGAATTGCCTGAGAACAAAGAGGTTTTGCCAGCAAGTGACAAACGGAGCCCATCTATCCCCTCGCCCGTAACCGTGGATGTGGACTGGACCTCATAACCGATGCTGCGGTACAAATACGACACGGCGTTGAGCAACTCTTGGTCGGATTTGTCTTCAAGCAGATCCACCTTGTTAATGACCAGCAATACGGGTACGCGATATGCCATGGCAGTGGCCAGAAAGCGGTCGATGAAGGTGGTGTTGGTCACGGGTTGAACAAGTGTGACCACCAGCACGGCTTGGTCAAGATTGCTTGCAATGATTTGGTACTCACGCGACAGATTGCTTGCACGACGGATGATGTAATTGCGGCGGGGCTCAATGGCACGAATCATCGCAGTGCCGTCGGCTTTCACTTCGGCTTCCACCACATCGCCCACAGCAACGGGGTTGGTACAGCGCAAACCCTTAAGGCGGAAATTGCCCTTGATTTTGCAATTCACCATTGCACCATCATCGGCACGCACAACGTACCAACTTCCTGTATTTTTGACTACAAGTCCTCTCATTGGATTACAAAATTAAGCAAATTGGCTCAATCTGCCAACTAATCGCCCATTCAATCGAAACAGCAACACCGGATTTGGCTTTTCCGGGAGGTGAATCTCACTTGGAAGGAGCACTCTGCAAGACCAAGATTGAGAAAATCTTAGCATCCGTGCAAACGATTACACTCGTTTTTGGGCCATTTCAGCATGGGAAAAAATGTTAAATCAAACAAAAAGCGGTAATTTTGCATCGATTTTTAAGAACAAAGATTGTTTTATTTAAGGTTAATTTTATTATGAACGTTGAAACTATTGGTAATTGGGCTGGTGCTACCTGGAACGCTCTTGACGCTGCCAACGGCACGCTGACCGTGAAGGGTCTGAAGAAAGCAACCAAACTGAAAGAGAAAGAATTGTATGCCGCTATCGGTTGGCTTGCTCGTGAGGGCAAACTGAACGTGGAGGAGAACGAGGCTGACATCGTTGTTACTTTGGCCTAATAGACTTGAGACACGATTGAAACCATCGCACACCCCACTTTGAGTGGTGTAAACGGAATAAAAAAGGATAGCCCCTGTGGACTATCCTTTTTTTTCAAACCATTTAAAACAAGAGAAATTGTGTGTGTTTTCAGTGCTTATTCTATTCTATTTTAGTCTAAATATCTTTCAGTTCGGCTAAGACATCTCACAACGTGCCGCCTTGAAGGCGATAAAGTTGCAACGTGTTGTAAAATGCCTGGATTTGATCTTTCGTGAGCATCTTCACATGGTCCATCCCTCCGGCACCTTTCAGGCGAAGTTCAACCCAATCGGCGTGTGCAAGAGCATAAACCAAATCTTTGTCGGCTGCGGTGAGCGCATCATCGCAGTTCTCCCAGTAGAAACGGGTACCATCCTTTCCTGTCTTCGTTCCCGATGGCTTGTAACCATAGGTGAAACCGTTGATGCGGAATTCCATCCGATCAAAATGCAACGGATCGTCGGCATAATACTGCATACGCAGGCGCAACGGCTCGGGGTGGTTGGCTGCATCGGTCTGATAATAGAAATAAACGGCATTCTCACTGTTGCGCATGCTCACACCTTGGGGCATGTAACGCACACCTCCGGCCTGTGACGTTTGAGCCAGCAATGGCTTGAGTTCGGCTGGGGTTTCAAGAATGGTGTCGTCAATCCACACCATAGGTTTCGGTTCCTCGGGCAGATACTGATGAATGGTGTAATCCATGTTCAAAAGTTCCTGCATGTAGGACTTGTCGATATTCGACTGGGTTGTTTGCTGAACAACCCCAGTTCTCGGATGTTCGGCAATCAACACAGCATTATTCATGTGGCCATGACCAATCCTTTGTGCGCACAATTCGCACAAATTATCAGCCTTCACATAACCCATCGACGCAAACAAAGACTCACAAGAAGTAGTAGTGGTCAGCAACATAGCACATGCTACAGCGGTGAGTGAACAGGAATATAATTTACATTTCATAACAGGTTAATTGTTTTATCCACGCAAAATTAAACATAAATCCCGAATTTACAAAATTAAATTCAGAATTTATGAAAAAAAATTTTTTCAAATTTGTAAATAGCCCTATTCTACAAGGAAATGCAACTTGGAGAAATGGCCGAATCGACCTGTCATTTTTCTGGATGAGGACCTTGTCGGCTACCAAAAGATATCGCTACGCACCCCATGCAAACAGCACCAATGGCATGGGCATTGCCCCCTGCAACGTAACAAGGATGTCACTGGTATAGGTGCTGCTGCCACGGTACAGGTGACGACCGTCCCACGTGTAAAGGATGGCGCTGGTGTAAGTGCTGTTGCCGCGGTACACATGGCGACCGTCCCACGTGTATAGGATATCGCTGGTGTAAGTGCTGTTGCCGCGGTACAGGTAACGACCGTCCCACGTGCAAAGGATGTCGCTGGTGTAGGTGCTGTTGCCGCGGTACACATGGCGACCGTCCCACGTGTAAAGGATGTCGCTGGTGTAGGTGCTGTTGCCGCGGTACAGGTGGCGACCGTCCCACGTGCAGAGAATGTCGCTCGTGTAGGTGCTGCTGCCACGATACAGATGCGTGTTACTACCCGCCAACGATGCCATTGTCATCATCATCATTGTCAAAAACAAGCAAATGCGCTTCATGAATTATTCGTGTTTATTGGACAATTAAAAGAAAACCTTTTTGCCATATTCACCTGATATCTCCTCCCTTGAGGCGATAGAGTTGCAACGTGCGCGCAAAGGACTCGAGTTGGGCCGTTGTGAACATTTTCACATGGTCGATGCCGTTGGCGCCCAGCAGTCGGACACGCGCCCAATGGCAATGAGCCAGTGCATAGGCCAGGTCTCGGTCACCACGGGAAAGGGGTTCATCGCTTGTTTCCCAATAGAACCGGGTTCCTTGCCGCCCACGTCGGGTAGAGTCAGGACGATAACGATACTCAAACCCATCGATCGTGAACACCATCTCGTTGAAGTTGAGCGGATCGTCGGCAAAATATTGCACACGCAGGCGCAGGGGCCCGTTCTCTTTAAAATAGAAATAGATAGCATTCTCACTCTGATTCATCGTGGTGCCACGAGGAGTAAAACAGCCATCGTGATTGTCAAAAAATGGCAACAATTCGCCCACGCTGCCCGTCGGTGGCTCATCAACCCAAACCAATGGTTTGGGGCCCTCGGGCACCAACTGTTTGAGGCTATAATCTTTGTTGAGCAACTCATAGAGTTGTTCCTTGCCGTCGGGAGCGGATTCTGTTCCCGACATTTGCCACGGATCGTCGGTGGCGGCTACGGGCGACCGGCGTTTTTGCGCGGCTTTCCGCTCCTGTTCCTGCTCCCACTTCTTGAGGGCTTTTTCACGTTCGCGCTCCGGGTGCAGTCGCCTGATGGGTTTGCGGATGCTCTCGTCATAGTCCTCCTCGTCGGGGCGAGAGTTAGCCATGGCGGGCATCGCACCCCCAGCGAGCAAGCATGCAGCCAGCATGATAAGGATAAATCGCTTGCACATATCGTCAGAATGCAACTTGAACTTGTGAGAGAATACTGTTGGCTCCTTTTTCAATGCCATGAACCTTTTTATAGTTGTAACCCACCCGCAATCGACACTTGGGGTAGAACCAATAATTCAGGCCCACTGAGTAACGGTTGGTAATACCATTGACACAGTCCAGGTGGTCATAACCAGCAACAGCATCAAGGTTGCGCACCACATTGCGGAAAGCGGCAGTAACGTAGCAACCTTGGCTGTCATCATCACCATCGCGGCCCCACATGTACTCTGAGCGCAATTCCAACGGCTTGGTTTTCAATTGTGCACTTGCCGCAAAGCGGTTGCGTTTGAAATTGCCCACGCCCTCAATATACCCTCGGCCCAAAATCATGGAGCCTCCCAACGACAGATGTCTCTCGGGGTGGACGGTGATGCGAGCCACCACGTCCTTGGCGCTGTTGATGTCGCCTCGGTTGCGGCCCGCTCCGTTCATGATTGCCAAGTCATAAGACAGGTGATCGTTGAACAAATTGCCAAAAATCGTCAATCCGATGTCGCGCCCTCCCGACCCGGGCATCATCAACGGGTTGCCTCCCATCACCATATAATTGGTCACCAGTCCATTCTCGT
>CACZNP010000013.1 GCA_902782545.1 uncultured Bacteroidales bacterium | reverse complement strand
GACCTGTACGAAATGCTCAAGGAACTGTTTGAGCGCACCCGCGTCACCAAGGACTGGATTTTGGTCGACGAATCGCAGTTCCTGAGGGCCGAGCAAATCGATCAGTTGGCAAGAGTGGTCGACGACTATGGGGTGAACGTGGTGTGCTACGGACTGCGCACCGATTTCCAGTCGCATCTGTTCGAGGGGTCACGCCGTTTGCTCGAGATTGCCGACACCATCGACGAGGTGAAGTCCACTTGCTCGTGTGGACGAAAGACCATCATCAATGCACGCATCGACAGCCAGGGGAACATTGTCACCGATGGCGACCAGGTGGAGATTGGTGGCGACGACAAGTATGTGGCACTGTGCCGCAGTTGCTGGCGCAACCGCCGCATCGAGAGCACCAACCGCAACGCCCTCAAGTTCGAAAGCGAATAAGCAGTTAGTGTGGATTTAAAACCCTAACGATTAATACCTTATTTTCCTTTTTTTGTGAACAGGTGCAGCAGCCAGTTGACAATGCACAGAGCCACGCTGAACGCCAACGCCCACCAAAAGTTCTCAACCTTGAAATATTCGCCCAAGCACCACGATCCCAGCATTACCATCAGGGCGTTGATGACCAAGGTGAACAAACCCAGTGTGACCAGGTTGATGGGCAGTGAAAGCAATTTGACAACAGGACGGATCAGCGCATTGATCACACCCAGCACAACGGCAACCAGCAAGGCTGCCCACCAGGGCTCAACCGTCACACCATCAAGCACCCATGCGGTGATCCACACCGCCAAGGCCGAAACAATGAGTCGCAGAATCATAATTTGTTTGTATTGTTGTTGGTAACCTGAATTATTCGTTCCCAAAGGTAATGTTTTTTCGGGTGACGTGACAAATAATACCGGGAAAAATGAGTTTTTGTCATGGGAAATGATTAATTTCGCCCCAAAAAAGAGAACACCCCCCAGCATGATATGATCAAGAAAAACAAAAATCTGTTCAAACAAGCACAGGACTATATAATGATAGTTCTGGGACTTTTATCCTATACTTTTGGCTTCACGGCTTTTATCCTGCCCGAGAAAGTGGTCACCGGAGGGGTCACCGGCTTGGCGGCATTGTTGCACTTTGGCATGGGATGGAACACGGCCATCACCTATTTTGTCATCAATGCCATTCTTTTGTCGATTGCCTTCCGCACCGTTGGCCGGCAGTTTGTCATACGGACTGTGATTGGCGCATCGCTCGCCACGGTGTTCCTGGGTGTCATGGAGCCATTTTTCCCCACCCCCATCGTCGAGCAACAGTCATTCATGAACATCATCATCGGTGCCATCATGTGCGGCCTGGGCATCGGCACGGTGTTTGTCCACAATGGTAGCACCGCCGGAACCGACATCGTGGCTGCAATGGTCACCAAACACACCAACATCTCGTTTGGACGCATGATGCTCTACATGGACCTGATGATCATCGCCTCTTCCTATATCATCTTCCACAGCATCGACAAGATTGTCTATGGTGTTGTTTTCATGATTATCAACTCCTTTGTCACCGACATGGTGATCAACAGCAACCGGCAAGCGGTGCAGTTTATGATCTTTTCCGAAAAATGGGAGGAAATCGCCAATGCCATCAACAATGAGGCCCATCGCGGCTGCACTCTGCTGAATGGCACAGGTTGGTACACCAAGCGGGAGGTGAAAATCCTGCTGGTGATGTGCCGCAAGTTCGAGAGTGTTCACATCTTCCGCATCATCAAGGCGGTCGACGAGCACGCACTCATCGCACAGTCAAACATGAACGGTGTCTATGGGTTGGGATTCGACAAGATGAAAATAAAAATGCACAATTATAAACCTCAGACGGCCAACGAAACAACAAGCAACACCAACACCACACATGAAGAACAACAAAAGTAGAATATGGGTTTTTGTGGTTGCAATGGCTTTGGCACTTACCGCTATGGCGCAGCAACGAGGCAGCATGTCGGTGGCAGGCAACTACGCTTATGCCACCAAGCACAAGCAGCATGGCTTCGCGCTCAAGTTTGCCTATGAAATCAACGACCACTTCAGGTTAGAGCCCGAGATGATGTACTTTGCCACCAACCACGACGCATCCACCCTCGATTTAACCCTTAATGTCCACTATTTGTTCCCGATTGTTGAGCACCTGCGTGCCTATCCCACCGCTGGCATCAACTACTCGCACTGGACCTACGAAGGGCCCGATGAGAGTCGCGTGGGCGTAGTGCTTGGCGGAGGCGCTGAGTATTGGATATCGGCTTCGTGGGCCATCATGTTCGAACAGCGTTTCCAACTCGTTTCGCACGAGTCACAGTCGCTCACATCACTCGGTGTGCGTTACTCATTTTGACACCCGTTGCCATTCATGGGTCAATCCATCCACCATTGGTAAAAAACAATGCAAGTAGCGCTGCCGCCAAAAGGCGGATGCTACTTGCATGAGTCAAAAGCGTTTTCAGCAACCTCAAGGCACACACTGCTGTGTTGCCGTGGCCTGCTGGATATCTGCTTTATTCGTTCTTGGCTTCGGCATCGCTCACACCAGCCAACGCCGGGTCGATGAGGATGCGGCCACAATACTCACACACAATGATTTTCTTGTGCATCTTGATTTCCATCTGACGCTGGGCGGGGATGCGGTTGAAGCAACCACCGCAAGCATTGCGCTGAACATAAACCACCCCCAAGCCATTGCGGGCGTTCTTGCGGATGCGCTTGAATGCGGTGAGCAGACGGGCATCGATTTTTCCCTCCAGTTTCTTGGCTTGCTCGCGCAGTTTTTCTTCGTCTTGCTTGGTCTCGCTCACAATTTCGCTCAACTCGCCCTTCTTGTCGGCAAGCACATGCTGGTGGTCGTCAAGAATCTCTTGGGCATGGTTGATTTCGAACTGGATGGTCTCGATTTTGCGGGCAGCCTCGTTCATCTTTTTCTCGGCAAGTTCAATGTTGAGTTGCTGATACTCAATCTCCTTGGTCAGGAAATCATACTCACGGTTATTGCGCACATTGTCCTGGTCGTGAGTGTACTTGTCAATCAGTGCTTCGGCCTGATCGCGTGTGGCATGCTGCTGTTTGATTTCCTCATTCAATGCGGCAATCTCTTCGGCAAAGTTGTTCACACGGGTCTGCAGTCCGGCGATTTCGTCCTCCAGGTCCTGCACTTCGAGGGGCAATTCCCCGCGCAGGGTCTTGATGCGGTCAACTTCGGACAGGATGGTTTGCAAGTGATAAAGCGTTTTCAGACGCTCCTCGACCGTGAGTTCTTTTTCTTCCTTTTTAGCCATAGGTTATAAATATTTGATCTGATTCTTCTCGTCTTTTGCAAAAGCGACTGCAAAGTTAGGATTTTTTTTCTGAATTATATCATAAAAAATCTCTTTTGTATAGTGCTCGCTCTCATAATGGCCCACATCGACCATGATGATCCGGTCATTTTTCTCCAAGAAATCGTGATATTTCATGTCGCCACTCACAAACACATCGGCACCGGCGGCGATGGCTTGGTCGGCAAGGAATGCCCCGGCTCCACCACACAACGCCACGCGGCCCACCATGCGCGAGGTGTCCCCACTGAAACGCACCGCACCCGCTTCGAAGACCGCTTTGCAACGTTCAACAAACTCGGTGACAGGTTGCTTGGGAATATCGCCAACCACTCCACAACCCACATCAAGTCCAGCGGCTGGATGCGCATCCAGCACTTGCACTTGGGTCATCCCCAATTTGCGGGCCATGTGCCACGACACTCCACCGGGAGCGTTATCCATGCTGGTGTGGGCACTGTAGATGGCGATATCGTGCTTGATGGCGGTGGCCACCACACGCTCGGTGACACTGCGGCCCACCAATTTTTTCAAGCCATGGAAAATGAGTGGATGATGCGACACTACCAGATTAAAGCCCCGTGCAATGGCCTCGGCCACCACAACTTCGGTGACATCGGTACACAACAGCACACCTGTCACTTGGGCATTCACATCACCCACCTGCAGGCCAGAGTTGTCCCATTCTTCCTGATAGCACAGGGGAGCGTACTCCTCGATGGCGGCTATGACTTCCTGGATGCTCATCATGGTTGTTTGATGTCGATGCACAACTCATCCAGTTGCTGCTGGGCGATGGGGCTGGGAGCATCGAGCATCACATCGCGGCCACTGTTGTTCTTGGGGAACGCAATGCAATCGCGGATGCTATCCAAACCAGCCATGATCGACACAAAACGGTCAAACCCGAAGGCCAATCCTGCATGGGGAGGCGCACCGTACTTGAATGCATTGATCAAGAAACCGAACTGGGCCATCGCCTGCTCGGGTGTGAAGCCCAAAATGCGGAACATGCGCTCCTGCAAGTCGCCCTCGTGGATACGCAGCGACCCTCCACCCACTTCGATGCCGTTGCACACAAAGTCGTAAGCCATGGCGCGAACGCGCTCAGGATGCTCGTCGAGCAAGGGAATATCTTCGGGATTGGGCATGGTGAACGGGTGGTGGGTGGCCATCAGGCGCTGTTCCTCATCACTCCACTCAAACAACGGGAAGTCAACAATCCACAAGCACTCGAAACGATTCTTGTCGCGCAAGCCCAGACGGTCGCCCATCTCAAGGCGCAACGTGCACAACTGCGTGCGCGTCTTGTTGGCATTGTCGCCGCTCATCAGCAGCACCAAGTCGCCATCTTGCGCACCCATCTTCTCCTTGAGTTGTTGCCACACTGCGGGCTCATAGAACTTGTCGATGCTGCTCTTGACAGTGCCGTCGGCATTGAACTTGACATACACCAGTCCCTTGGCACCCACCTGCGGACGTTTGACGAATTCCACCAGCCCATCGAGTTGTTTGCGGGTGTAATCGGCGCAACCGGGCACACAAATGCCACCGATGTAGGCGGCTTCGTTGAACACAGGGAACGTACCCGTGCCCTTGAGCACATCGTCTACCTCCACGAAGGTCATTCCAAAACGGAGATCGGGCTTGTCGCTGCCGTAAAGACGCATGGCCTCTTGCCAAGTCATCTGTTGCAACTTGGCGGGCAGATCCACGCCGCGCACCTCTTTGAACAAGTGGCGGGCAAGCCCCTCGAACACCTCAATCACATCTTCTTGGTCCACAAAACTCATCTCACAATCAATCTGAGTGAACTCAGGCTGACGGTCGGCGCGCAAATCTTCATCACGGAAGCATTTGGCAATCTGGAAATAGCGGTCAAAGCCTGCCACCATGAGCAACTGTTTCAGGGTTTGAGGGCTCTGCGGCAAGGCGTAGAACTGTCCGGGGTTCATGCGTGATGGCACCACAAAGTCGCGGGCACCCTCAGGTGTTGAGCCAATCAAGATGGGAGTCTCCACCTCCAAGAAGCCTTTGTCGTCGAGGTAGTTACGAATCAGGATGGCCATGTCGTGGCGCAATTCAAGATTCTTGCGCACGGCGGCCCGGCGCAGGTCCAAATAGCGGTACTTCATGCGCAGGTCATCGCCACCATCGGTGTTGTCCTCGATGGTGAACGGCGGAGTGACGCTCTCGCTCAACACCCGCAATTCGCTGGCAATGATTTCAATGTCGCCAGTGGCCATATTGGCGTTCTTGCTTTGACGCTCAGCCACTTTACCCTTCACCTGCACGACAAATTCGCGCCCCAAGTGATTGGCGCGCTCACACAACTCGGCGTCATTCTCGACGTTAAACACTATTTGGGTAATCCCATAACGGTCGCGCAAGTCCACAAAGGTCATGCCGCCCATCTTGCGGGTGCGCTGCACCCATCCTGCCAAAGTCACCACCTCGCCGGCATGCTCCAAGCGAAGTTCTCCACAAGTTCTTGTTCTGTACATAGTATATGTCTGTTTTGTTGGTTTTCGTTTTTACAAACAACAAAATTACAATTTTCCCTACACATTC
>CACZNP010000012.1 GCA_902782545.1 uncultured Bacteroidales bacterium | reverse complement strand
TGTGGCAGGTGTCTTGTGTCGAACCCGTCGAAGCCCATTGCGGTGCGCTGAGCAAGTTGTCGGGCAGACCCCGCTGCTGCTGTTAATGCCGTGTGCAAGTGCCAGTTCATGCAGACCGTGCGGCAAAGCGGCCGGCATGAATGTCGTTGTGGCAGAGAAATGTTTTTTTGTGGAGTGATTACTCTTTGAATTTGTTTTGATAATAGAGATAGTGCTGTTCCACTTCGGCTACATAGGCCACCGTCTGCCGGCCGCGGAAATATCCGTATCGGCAAACCGAGTCGTTGTAGAATTGAGGGTTGGACTTCCACAGGATGGCTTCCTCCACGTTTCCGTTCCACAGTTGCGGGTCTTTGTCATATTTCTGTGCCAGTTCCATAGCGTCGATCACATGTCCGATGCCCGCATTATAGGAGGCGAGGATGAACTTCATCCTCTCATCGTGAGTGTGCACTCGAGACACAAGCATTTTCTCGATGTCCCTCAACGTGAGGACCGCGACGCGCACATTCTCCTCGGGGTCGGCAATGTGCTCCATGTCGAGCCCATAACCCGCCGCCGTACTGGGCATGAGTTGCATGATTCCGCGCGCTCCCGCCCACGAAACCACATCGGGGTCGAAATCGGACTCGGTGCAAGCAATCGCAGCCAGCAGTCTCCAGTCCCATCCAATTTGTGGACTGTATTTCTTGAACAAATCATCGTAGGGCGAGATGGCCCCTTCGGGAGTGGTTTTTCTCACAGAATCGGTGTGCTCAAGGCCCTTGCTCAATTCAAAGTAGCGCCGAAGAGCCGTTTTGGAGTAGGCTTGTGCATTGCCACTGTTGCTCCATGCATTGATGCTGTCGGCCAGCCACTTGTCGCTTCTTCTCACTGCCCATGATGACCGTTGCGGGAAACTCACCTTCAGTCCTATGTCGATACTGTCATAGTAAGTGTGGTTGAATTGTGCGATGTCGCTGTCGACAATTGTGAGAGGTAACTCGTGGCTTTGAACCATGGCGATGAGGTCTTCGGGCATGAGCGTGTCGCCCATGGCGTGGATGCGGATACCTCCACCCAACTCGCTGTCGAGGTTGCGCAGTCGCGACTCGTACTTGGTGCCCTTTTCGACATAGACGTCGCGTCCCACCAGTTGGGTGACATCGGAAATCAGAGAGTCGCCGGCGTGCTGGATGAGCACCTGGTGCGTCTCGTTGACTGCACCGCAACTCAACACCTGTTGCCGATACTCGGCTGTGATGGGTATTTCATAGGCCAAGATGTCGACCACTCCTTGTTGAAGCATCTCGACCAAAGAGGACATATTCTTGGCCACGACAAATTTCAGCCCGACGCCTCGGCTGCGGGCAAAGTCGCAGATTCGGTCGTAGTCGTACCCCATGGTGTCGCCTCGCATGATGAAAAAACTTGTGGGGCTGTAGAGAGTTCCCACTCGTAGAGTGTCGGGTAGGGGATGGGTTGGCGTCTTCTGATTGTTGGAGCACCCCATTCCCACCCCAGTGAGGATCAAGAGCGAGAGCAGAAGAAAGGGCAGGTGTTTCATGCAGCGGCGGTTCAGTTGTTGTAGACCATTAAAATAAGGTAGATGAGAACGGCTGGCGAAACCAGTAGCAGACTGTCGATCCGGTCGAGGACGCCGCCGTGTCCCGGGATGAGTTTCCCCGAATCTTTCACTCCCACCGTACGCTTGATGAGAGATTCCACAAGGTCGCCCATTGTCGCTGCCAAGCACACCACGATGCTCAGGCCAATCCAAGTGGCAATTTCGGGCACCTGGAAGAACTCATTGCACCATTTGTCGAACGCGAAGGCCGCCGCCACGCAAGCCGCGAGCCCTCCAAAGAACCCCTCCCAGGATTTCTTGGGCGAGATGCGCTCGAACAGTCGGTGACGTCCCAAAGTGATTCCCACCAGAAACGCTCCGGTGTCGTTAATCCAGATGAAAATGAAAACCGCCAGCAATATGCGTGGTGCAGTGATGGCGATGATGCTGTTGAGTAGCGCTATGGGCAACGCCACATATCCTACGGTGAACAAGGACCGTTCCAGGCTGTGGAGCGCGTTTTGTCGTGGGCGGTACAATTGTACGATGAACCTCACCACCATGTATCCCGCAATGGGCAACAACCACAGGCCGTTGCGCACGCTGTCGTCGTTGAGCAAGTGAAAAGCCACCACCAGCCCAGCGCCTCCAAGCATGTCGATGGCCATGACCAGCCACGACTCGGTGTCCTGCTGGCCATCCATGCGTAGCATTTCGTTGATTCCCAAAGCGGCAAACAAGCAAAACACAATGAGGAACATCACCGGCGAGTTGTCGAGCAGAAGTATGGAAGCGACAATCAGTGCCACATAGGCGGCTCCCGATATGGCGCGTAAAATGAAATTCTTCATGATTACAGAAAACTTTTTCGCAAAATTACAAAATTCTTGACAAATTCACAAGCGGCAGGGTGTTGAAGCCGTGGGTGGTGGATGTGCAGAGCCTCTGGTTTTTTCGGCCCCAAAGTTTTCATCGTTCAAATGATGAAGAACCCATGAGTCTTTTTAAAAACCCGCTGAAAGAAAAACTTTGAAAAAAAATGGCATGAACATTGTGATATTGAAATAAAAGTGATATATTTGCGTTAATTTTATGAGCAAAGTGTGCATTGATGGGTGTTCCGTGGTTGATGCGCTTTGCGAAATAATTTGTGAAACAAAACTTTAACAACTTTATTAAACTATTTTTAATTAATCTATTTTCAAACAACTTTAATTTTTAGCAAAATTATGGCTGAACAAACAAACATCCAGAAGCCTCAACAGGCTCCCGCTAAGAAAGCCGA
>CACZNP010000011.1 GCA_902782545.1 uncultured Bacteroidales bacterium | reverse complement strand
GACAGCATGGTGTTTGTGGATGACAATCCCGCCGAACGTGAACTGATCAAACAGTTGTTGCCGATGGTGGAAGTCCCCGAATTCCCTGCAAAACCATACCAATTAATGGATTTCTTTCGCCGGTTGGTTGAAGATTATTTCCGTGTTTACTCGGTAACTAATGAGGATTTAAAAAAGACGGAGCAATATAAGGCAAATGCGCAAAGGGCAGCCGAACAAACCAAGTTCTCTGATTTCGACGATTATTTGCGGTCATTGGATGTAAAAATAGATATTTTGCCTCTCGACCTTTTCAACTTGCCACGTGTGGCACAAATGACTCAGAAAACCAACCAGTTCAATTTGACCACACATCGCTATACCGAGAACGATATTCAACAGATGGCAAATGAGGGAGCCTTGATATATGTCATCAGTGTGAGTGACAAGTTTGGAGATAGCGGAATAACCGGTGAGATTATCTTGCGTCCAAAGGACAAAGAATCTATGATTATTGACACCCTGTTGCTGAGTTGTCGCATTCTGGGCAAAGGTATAGAGTTTGCTTTCTTGGATGTGATACTGAACTTGCTCGTTGCCAAAGGAATCAAATCGGTTGAAGCCAGTTATGTTAAGACCGCCAAGAATGCCCAAGTGGCCGATTTCTTTGACCGTGCCGGTTTCGTTTTGACCGATGCAACTGACAATGAAAAGAATTATTATTTGGAACTCACCCAACAACGAACGATAAAAGACTGTTTTTCAATAACCATCAAATAGCGCAATAATGGACGAAAGAATTTTAAGAATCATGCATGAGGTTTTTGAAGATGAAACAATAGACTTCTCATGCAGTCAAGGCAATTGTGAGAAATGGGACTCTTTGCACCATCTGAACTTGATTTCTGACCTGGAGGACGAGTTCGATGTGGAGTTTGAGCCAGAAGAAATTGCCGAAATGACAACATTCGCCAAGGTGAAAGAGGTGTTGGTGAGTAAATGTTGATACAAAATATTGTTAATACATTTTTCTGTTCATGTACCTATGTCCTCACAGTTGACGATTTCTCATGGTTGGTCGATTGTGGTGATGTAGAGCCATTATTGTCGTTACTTAAAGGGAAAAATCTAAAAGGAGTGTTGCTCACTCATGCTCATTTTGACCACATATATGGTCTGAACGAGTTGTTGATGCTCTTCCCCAACGTCAAGGTTTATACGAATGAAAGTGGACGAGAGTCTTTGCTGAATGACAAAATGAACCTGTCTCGCTATCACGAAACGCCCTTTGTTTTTGAGTTTCCTGAAAACATCAGGATTGTTGATGGCGGTGATGAGATTGCATTGTCAAAAGATTTCAGGGCAAAAGTCATAGTTACCCCTGGTCATCATCCCAGTTGTTTGACTTATGTTATTGATAACGCGATTTTCACAGGTGATTCTTACATTCCAGGAGTCAAAGTCGTGACAAATCTCCCCCAAGGAAACAAAAAGCAAGCACACGAATCTGTTGATTGTATTCTTTCATTGAGTGAAAGTGGAACCATATACCCAGGACACTCTTCATAACAGATCATTCTAAATGCAAAACAAAGCCAATCAAATCCTTGTCTCTTTTGTTGTTCCGGTGTATAATGTCGAAGCCTATGTGGAACGATGTTTGAACTCACTGTTTAGCCAGGGGATTGACGAAGAGCGTATGGAAATTGTTGTTGTCGACGATGGATCTACCGATGGCTCATTGGCTGTGGTTGAGAGGATAGCATCTGAACACCCAAGTGTGATTATTCTCAAACAAAAGAACCAAGGTCTTTCAGCAGCCCGTAACAATGGGCAAGAAATTGCACGTGGTAGTTACATTCATTTTGTGGACAGTGATGATTGGTTGTTGAATAATGGTAAGTTGGTTGAATTAATTGGGCTATGCGAAGAGAATGATTTGGATTTAATTACCTTCCGCGAAGTTAAATCTACAGCCCTTAATAATGATTGGTCTGAGAGCAATTCGGTAGACGAAGAACGTTTGGTTAAGGTGGTTGATGGATTTGAACATTTGACTCGATATGGGAAAGGCCGTGTGTCTATTTGTTTGTTTAAGCATCAATTTATAAAAGATAACCAATTGAGGTTTCAGCCAGGGCGTTTCTTGGAAGACAGTATGTTTATGCTGGATGCCTGCATGAAAGCAACCCGTTGTGCTCATGTTGATTGGGATGTGTATTGCTATTTTATTCGTCAGTCATCAATTATGCATGAAGTCAATTTGGCACATCAAACCAAATTGATCGATGACTATTTATACGCGAGTGCTTATACAAACAATGCGCTTCAGAGTAATTTGGATAAATTGAGTGCGGATTGCCTGAAAGCGGTGAAAACGCGCCGTGATCAGTTTGTTCTTTTTGGTATGATACGTGCATTCAAGATTGATGCGGTTAAAAAGTATATTGAGAGAGCATCCTCAATGGGGTTTTATCCCATTGAGCCGCTTGAAGGTTATCCATGGACAATAAACATGATAACGAAGGTTTTCAATTGCACATTTTTGGTTGTTTTATTAAGCAAGATATATAGGATTGGTGTGAGGCTCCGCCTATATCAACCTAAATTCGGTATTTAATAATAAGTGACTTCAAATCACGTTACATATACAGTAAGGTTAAAAGATTGAAAAGATGATGGATAAAGATATAATTACTGTGACGTCGCCATTGCTTCCCGATTTGGAGGACTTCAATGCGATGCTGCGTGAAATATGGAACAGCAAATGGATCACGAACAATGGCTCGTTCCACAAGCGCTTTGAGCAGGCGCTTTGCGAGTATCTCAAGGTGCCCTATATCAGTGTGTTCACCAATGGTACGCTGCCATTGCTCACTGCTCTGCAGTCGATGCGGATTACTGGAGAGGTGATAACGACACCTTACAGTTTTGTGGCCACCACGCACTCGCTGTGGTGGAATGGCATCAAACCGGTTTTTGTCGACATCGATCCGGCCACGGGTGGTATTGACCCCGATAAGATTGAGGCGGCCATCACCCCTCAAACTACTGCCATCATGCCTGTGCATGTGTATGGCAAACCTTGTCGCACCCGCGAGATTCAGGACATTGCCGACAAGTACGGATTGCGTGTCATCTACGATGCCGCCCATGCCTTTGGCATTGAGGTGGATGGAAAGAGCATTCTGACCGAGGGCGACTTGTCCACGCTCAGTTTCCATGCCACCAAGGTTTTCAACACTATAGAGGGTGGGGCGCTGGTGATGCACGATGCCGAGACCAAGCAGCGGATTGATCACTTGAAGAACTTCGGGTTTGTGAGCGAAACCGATGTGGTTGCTCCTGGCATAAACGGCAAGATGGACGAGGTGCGCGCAGCCTTTGGTTTGCTGAATCTTGAGCAAGTGGATGCCGCCATCGAGGCTCGTCACCAGGTTGCCATCCGATACCGCGAGGCATTGCGTCCGGTGGAGGGCATCACTTTCTGGGACGACATGCCTGGCGTGCGGCACAACTACAGTTATTTCCCCATCTTTGTCGATGCAACGACTTATGGCATGACCCGTGACCAACTTTATTTCAAGATGCGCGAACACGGCGTGCTGGGACGTCGCTATTTTTATCCTCTCATCAGCGATTTCTCGACCTATCGCGGCCTGCCCAGTGCCCGCAGGGAGAACCTGCCGCAAGCCACCCGTATGGCCGAGAGCGTGATATGCCTGCCTATGCACCACGAACTTACTGATGCCGATATCGAACGCATCCTAAACTGCATTGTCCGATGAAACAGAAAAAACTCATGCTCTTAGGAGGATTGCGCTACTTGTTGCCAGTCATCGAAGTGGCTCACAAACATGGTATTTATGTAATAACGTGCGATTATCTGCCTGATAATATCGCACACAAGTACTCCGACGAGTATCACAATGTCAGTATCATTGACAAGGATGCCGTGCTGGCCGTTGCCCGTGAATTGGAGATTGATGGTATCATGTCGTTTGCCGTCGACCCTGGAGTTGTTACTGCTGCCTATGTGGCCGAGAAGATGGGATTGCCTTTCCAGTGCAGTTATGAGTCGGCTTGCATATTGCAAGACAAAGCACGGTTTCGCAAATTCCTCACTGACAATGGCTTCAATGTGCCCAATGCCAAAGGTTACAACCAACCAGAGGGGGCTCTTGCCGATGTAGACTATTTCAACTGGCCGGTTATTGTCAAGCCTGTCGACAGTGCCGGCAGCAAAGGTGTGACACGCGTTGACCATCAAGAAGACTTGCCTGCCGCCATTGATCATGCACTCAAAAGCTCTCCGTCACATCAATTCATCATCGAGGATTTCTTGGAAAAAGAAGGATGCTCTTCCGATAGTGATTCATTTTCAATCAATGGTTCGCTTGTTTTCTGTTCGTTCAACAACCAATACTTCGATGCCGATGCTGAGAACGAATACACTCCTGCTGCATACAGTTGGCCGTCGACCATGCCGCAATGGGCACAAGATGAGTTGCGTAGCGAGTTGCAGCGATTATTATCATTGTTAAAATGCCGGACAGGGCTCTACAACATCGAGACCCGCTATTGCACAAACGGCAAAGCCTATATTATGGAAGTATCACCACGTGCAGGCGGCAACCGTTTGTCCGAAATGCTAAAATATGTTACTGGCGAGGATATTATAGAACGGGCTACGTTGGCTGCCGTAGGCGAGCCATTCGCTCCAATCACAGAAGGTTCCGACCATACAAAGGAATTTATCGTAGAGCTCATTTTGCATGCAAATCGTCCTGGACAGTTTACGGAATTGTGTGTAGAACCGAACCTCAGTCCTTTGATTTTGGAAACAGACCTCTGGGTGAAACCAGGCGACAAAGTCGACAGTTTTACAGGAGCCAATATGGCCATTGGCACTTTGGTATTGAAGTCTCCATTGCCAACTGTCAGCAGTCATGGCATACAATCGGTTAAAGATGGTATCAATCTTATTACTGGCGATTGATGGATAATTATTTTTCTGAAAAGACCCTTTTGGTATTGGGTACAAATGTAGGCTCGGTGGAGATTGTCAATTATGCAAAAGCACACGGGGCACACACGATTGTGGCCGATTATTTGGCGCCAGAAAAATCACCAGCTAAACTTGTGGCAGATGAGCATGTTTTGCTCAGCACAGGCAATGTCTCTGAATTGTCTCAGTTAATCAAAGCAAGGCATGTTGACGGTGTATTTGCTGGAGTGAGTGAATTCAACTTACTAAAAGCGCAAGAGTTGTGCGAACTAAATGGACTGCCTTTCTACTGCAATCGCCGACAATGGGACATGATTGAAAACAAAGTGCTTTTCCGCGATTTGTGTGAACGGCACGGCGTCCCCACGCCCTACACCTTTTTTAGGGGCGTTGCCGAATTAGCCGCGGCGCCTTATTGCCCTCCTGTGGTAATAAAACCTGATGACTCAAATTCCTCACGGGGGGTGGCTTTTTGCTTCGACAAAAATTCACAAGCCAGTGCCATCGCTCAGGCATCGTGCCTGTCATCGGTGAATCGCGTGATCATTGAGGAGTTTTTTCAGGGCGAGGAATTCACTGCGCACTACGTTGTGGACCATGGTAAAGCCTCTTTGATGTGTATTGACAATAGATATCCTGCAATTCTTCACGATGCTAAAACCACCATTCCCATTGCCAGGGTGTATCCCTGCCGATATGTCTCCCAATACATGGAAAAAGTGAACCCCCGAGTAGTGAGCATGATTGAATCTTTGGGGCTGGAGTGCGCCGTAGTCT
>CACZNP010000010.1 GCA_902782545.1 uncultured Bacteroidales bacterium | reverse complement strand
ATTAGAGAATTATGTAGCTGATTGTGCGTTTTTTATAAAGATTACTCTAGTGCCTCTTTTTACTTGAACATTACTTGAACATTTGGATGTTTGTATTTCCATAGTAATCATTGATAATTACAGTTGATGTGGTTTAATAGGTTGATTATCTGTGAGGTTGGGTGATTCTCGGTCAGTATTGATTATGCTATGCGCTATCCGGCTCTGGGTACGGCTTTGAAAGCAAAATCGCTTGTGGAAATCACAAGCGATTTTTGTTTTCCCTAGGCAAAGCCTGGGGTGGGCCGTTGCGGGCCAGTTATTTGCCGGTGGGCTGGTCGGGAGCGGGTTGGCCGGAGGCGGGCTGTGATCCGTCGTGCTTGCGGACGATGCCTGCGAGGTCCACGCCAACGGCGCTCTTGACCGTGTCGTTGACCTGTGCCAGCACCACGGGCAGTGTGCCGGTGATGGTGCTGATGCCTGCTCCATGATCACCTCCAGTGCTGTAGATGTTCACACCCTGGATGGATGCCACCTGCTGGGCGACGTTCTCGGTGATTTCGGGCAACTTGTCGACAATCATCTGTGCCACGGCCGCGTCGTTGTACTTCTTGAACGCCTCGGCTTTTTTCTCCATGGCTTGTGCCTCGGCCTCTCCTTTCTTTTGCACGGCGTAGGCTTCGGCCTCTCCCTTGGCCTTGATACCCTCGGCTTCCTGCATCATGGCAAACTTCTGCGCTTCGGCCTTGGCGCGGATGGCCAGTGCCTCCTGCTCGGCCTCGTAGCGTTGTGCCTCGGCTTCGCGTTTGCGCTTCTCGAGGTCGGCTTCAGCATTCTTCTGCACTTGGAATTTCTCGGCTTCGGCCTGGATTTGCAGCGAGTAGCGGTCGGCATCGGCCTGCTTGTTGACCTCGGCCAGCAGCCTGTTCTCGCGGATTTTGATTTGCTCGTTGGTGAGGTCTTGCTCCTTGCGAGTGCGGGCAATCTGGGCCTCTACCTCTTTTTCGTTGAGCACCTTTTGCTGCTCTTGCTCCTGGATGCGGTAGGCGGCGTCGGCCTGTGCCTGTCGTGTGTCGGCCTCCTGCTTGAGGTCGGCGCGGCGGATGGTGAGTTCGTTTTGTCGCTCGGCGATAGCCGTTTGCGAGGCCACGGTGGCGTCGTTGGCCAGTTTCTCGTTCTCGGCGCGGGCCTGTGCGATGTCCTTCTCGGCCTGTGCCTTGGTGATGGCGGCGTTTTTGCGGATGGCCCAAGTGTTGTCGGCACCCAAGTTCTCGATAAGCCCCAACTCATCGGTGATGTTCTGCACGTTGAAGGCCAGGATGGAGATGCCCAGTTTGGCCATGTCGGGGGCGGCCTTGTCCATCACTTGGTTGGAGAATCCGTCACGGTCCACGTTCAGTTCCTTGAGTCCCTGGCTACCGATGAGTTCACGCAGGTTGCCCTGCAGGGTGTCTTGCAGTTGGCTCGAGATGGTTTCGGCGTCCATGTTGAGGAAGTTGCGCGCGGCCAGTCGCACACCGTCGGGCGTGGGTGTGACGGCCACCTTGGCCACAGCGTCCACGTTGACGTTGATGAAGTCGTTGGTGGGCACGCTGCGCTCGGTGCGGATGTCGACGGTGAGTTGTCCCAGATACACCTTGTCGAGACGCTCGAAGATGGGAATTTTCACTCCACCGGCTCCAATAAGGATGCGTGGCTCGCGCTTGATACCCGAAATCACATAGGCTGTGCTGGGCGGTGCCTTGACGTAGCAAGTGAAGAGAATGATGAGTAGCAGCAGGAGGATAAGTCCTGCAACGATGCAAATTTCAGTTAGTCCCATGATATGAAGGTTTTAATTAGATGATAGAAATGTTGTCACAATCTGAAACAAGCAAGAATCGTGCCAAATGATGCCGTGGCGCTCAGGTCAGCGGTCGGCATCGATTTCGTAGGCCTGGAGCACGCTGGACCAGAACTGAGGCAAGGCCGAGGCGCGCTGGGCCGAGGAGATGACCTTTCCGCTTTCGGGTTCACGCAGGGTGTAGGGCGCACTCACTTCGTATTCTTCGTAGAATTCTTCGCCGCCATTGACCACAACGAGTTCCTCGGTGGGCTGGAGTTTTTCGGCCGACCAAGTGCTTCGCGTAATCAAGTAGGCGAACGCCGATGCGCTGCCGCCCTCAATGACCGACTTCGTGGGCACGTGGAGCATGAATCCTTGCAGCATGGGCTCACCCAAAGGCCCCGTGCGGTTGAATTCCTTATTTTCTTGATCCCACAGGAACAGGGTGCTGTAGTTGCGCGGTGCGCCCTCGCCGATAAAGATGTCGGTGTAGCCGTCGAAATTGGCATCCATGAAGTGCACGGCGGTTGTCTCTCCGCCGTCGGTAGTGAAGGGATCCTCATCGGCGATTACCTGGAAGAGTTTGTTGCCTTGGAAAATATTCACCTCGGTCTTGTCGGCATTGACCTCTACGCGCAGATAATCATTCTTGGTGGGGCACATGGCCAGGGTGATGAGTCCATCCTCATTAGGCTGGATGGAGGGAGCCGTCATGGGGTCGGCGGGGGGGGCGGCCAGTGCCGCCGAGTCGGCCGCGATGGAGTCGGTGGCGGTGTTGCCGGCGTTCGATGCGCCGTTGCAGGCAGTCAGCATGAGTGTGGCAGCGAGAACTGCAGCAAGGTAGTGTTTCATAGCAGTAATTATTTAAGAGGTTGTTTATTTGTACAAAGATAGCGAATTTTGTTGAAAAACGGTGATTGGAAGCGCCAAAAACTCTTTTATGGCCGCTAATGCATTGATTTGTCGCAATTTTTTTGTACCTTTGCGCGAATTTTTACGCTTTATTAAAATTTTATTAATGTTGACACCTACTAAAAAAACCATCGACCTGGGTGATGGACGTGTAATCACCCTTGAAACAGGGAAGCTTGCCAAGCAAGCCGATGGAGCTGTTGAACTGCGCCTTAACAACACCATGATTCTGGCGACAGTGGTCTCGGCACGTGAGGCCGAAGAAGGGGCCGATTTCATGCCTCTCACCGTTGAATACAAAGAGAAGTATTCGTCGTTCGGACGCTATCCTGGCGGCTTCACCAAGCGTGAGGGCCGTGCCAGCGACTACGAAGTGCTCACCGCACGCCTGGTCGACCGTGTGCTGCGTCCGTTGTTCCCGTCGAACTATCATGCCAACACCATCGTTCACATCATCATGTTCTCGAGCGACGGCGTTGACTGCCCCGATGCACTTGCAGGCCTTGCCGCCAGTGCCGCCATCGCTGTGAGCGACGTGCCCTTTGAGGAACCCATCTCCGAGGTGCGCGTGGCGCGCATCAACGGCCAATTTGTGATTGACCCCACCTTTGAGCAACTGAAAGACGCCGACATGGAATTGATGGTAGGTGCCACTTACGACAATATCATGATGGTGGAGGGAGAGATGAACGAAGTGAGCGAGGACGAACTCATCGCCGCCCTGAAGGCTGCCCACGAGGCCATCAAGCCCATGTGCCTGATTCAAAAAGAACTGGCCGCCGAACTGGGAGTGACCAAGCGTGAGTACTGCCACGAAGTCGACGACGAGGAAATCCACGAGCGCCTGCGCAAGGAAGTGTATCCCAAGTGCTACGCCGTGGCTCAAGCCGGCCGTGCCGACAAGGAATGGCGCAACGAGCAGTTCCAGAAAGCCCTGGACGAGTTCATGGAGACCATCCCCGAGGACGACCGCGAGGGTCTCACCCCGATGATCACCCGTTACTTCAACGAGGTGCAGCGCGATGCAGTGCGCCGTTGCATTCTCGACGAGCACATCCGCCTGGACGGCCGCAAGACCGACGAAATCCGTCCCATCACCTGCGAGCCCGACTATCTGCCCTATCCTCATGGATCGGCCCTGTTCACCCGTGGTGAGACACAGGCACTGGCCACCGTGACCCTGGGCACCAAACTCGATGAGAAACTCATCGACGATGTGTTGCGCCGTGAGAACGAGCGTTTCCTGCTCCACTACAACTTCCCCTCCTTCTCGACCGGAGAGGCCCGCGCCCCGCGTGGCGTGAGTCGCCGCGAGATTGGCCATGGCAACCTGGCCCACCGCGCCCTCAAGCGCATGTTCCCCGAGGACTTCCCCTACACCTGCCGCATCGTGAGCGACATCCTCGAGAGCAACGGCTCGTCGTCGATGGCCACCGTGTGCGCCGGCTGTATGGCACTGCTCGACGCCGGTGTGAAACTCAAAAAGCCCGTTGCGGGTATCGCCATGGGTCTGATCACCGACGAGGGCAACGTGAAGCATGCCGTGCTGAGCGACATCCTGGGCGATGAGGACCACCTGGGTGACATGGACTTCAAGGTCACTGGAACCGTCGACGGCATCACCGCCACACAGATGGACATCAAGTGCGACGGACTGCCCTACGAGGTGCTGGAGCAAGCCCTGCTGCAAGCCAAGGCCGGACGCCTGCACATTCTCAACCTCATCAACCAAGCCATCCCCGAGGCCCGCGAGGACTACAAGCCCCATGTGCCGCGCATCGTGACGATGACGGTCGACAAGGACTTCATCGGAGCCATCATCGGCAAGGGAGGCGAGGTGATCCAAGGCCTCCAGGAAGAGACCGGAGCCACCATCACCATCGAGGAAATCGACGGCAAGGGCGAAATCGAAATCGCTGCCGCCAGCAAGGATAGCATCGATGCCGCCGTGGCACGCATCAAGGCCATCATCGCCGTGCCCGAGGAGGGAACGGTCTACACCGGCACCGTGCGCTCAATCCTTGAGTTTGGCGCATTTGTCGAGTTCATGCCTGGACGCGATGGCCTGCTGCACATCAGCGAGATCAGTTGGGAACGCCTGCCCGACATGGAGGCCAGTGGCCTGCACGAAGGTGACGAGGTGACCGTGAAACTCATCGAGATTGACAAGAAGACCGGCAAGTACCGCCTGTCCATGCGCGCCTTGCAAGACAAGCCCGAGGGCTACGAGGAGCGCAAGCGCGCCGACCGTGGTCCCCGCCGCGAAGGTGGCAACAAGGGTGGCAACGGTGGCGACAAGGGCAACCATGGCCCGCGCCGTGAGGGCGGCAACCGTGGCCCACGCCGCGACAACCGCGAGCGCCGCGACGACCGCAACCAGCGCCGCGATGAGGAGTAATCCCAATCTCCCGGAAACAAAGAATCCCGAGCCCACTGAGGTTCGGGATTTTT
>CACZNP010000009.1 GCA_902782545.1 uncultured Bacteroidales bacterium | reverse complement strand
GCGTTTTCAGGCCAAAAACAGCAGTTAGTTATTTCTGAGAATAGGTGTCATCGGGCAGATGGCGCACAAAGCCCTCATCCACAAGATAAGACAGCATGGCACTCACCTCGTCGCGCGGGAACGACAGCGTATCGAAGAATTCCCCTAACCGACGGGGCTTTAGCGAAACCATGTAGAGAATACCCTCTCGCACATCGGCTGGTGTGTGATTAATGCGCTTGCGTTGATCAATGCACACATCACAATGCCCACATGCTTCTGCCTTTTCCTCGCCAAAATATCGCAGCAACAGCATCTCGCGACAACTATCTTGGGCAAAGGCATACTCCAGTACGGCGTTCACGCGCTCCTCCATTCGCTGCCTCAAATCGGCATAAACAACCTTGGGAAACAACAAATGCTTGGGCTCCATGCGCGACACGGTATATATAATATAAGGTGTTCGTTTGCGGGGAATATAGTGAAGGATGTGCAAGCGAGTATATTCCAGAAGAGATGCATAGATGGTATCGTGGTCCAAGCCACTGTTGTAGGCGATTACATCTTCATTGATGAACACATAGTCGGCAAATAGACCCGTGTAAGTTCGAAGCAATGCCTGCAGCACACGGTCGGCGCCGGGTGTCTGCGCGGGTATATCGTAGAGTTGTTCCTTCGAAGCCTGAATCATGACTCGCGACTGGGCTTCCACCTCCTCGACAAACTCAATATAGCCTGCTTGAGTGAGGATTTTTAATGCGCTGTGGGTGGGTAATACCGGCAGTTTAAAAGTGTGGCAGAAGAGGTTGAAATTGAAGTCATACATTTTGTCAAACCCCTCACCCACTGCTACGCCCAAGAAATTGCCAACGCGCTCGTAAACGCTACGGATAAAGTCCTTGTCGGGGAACGAGTCGGTAATGTGGCGGTGCAAGGTGCGCTTGTCGGTAACCGACGACAGCAGCACCGCATAGGAGCGGCGGCCGTCACGTCCTGCACGACCTGCCTCCTGATAGTACTCCTCCAGGGTGTTCGGCGTGTCAACATGAATCACCACCCGCACATCGGGTTTGTCAATACCCATCCCAAAGGCATTGGTCGCCACAATGACGCGACACTGGTTGCCTTTCCACTTCTCCTGTTTGTCCTCTTTTTCCTCAATCGACAGACCGGCGTGGTAATAATCGGCGTCAATGCCGTTGCGGCGCAACTCATCGGCAATGAGTTTGGTGCGCTTGCGGCTGCGAACATACACGATACCGGTGCCAGGAACCGACTTAAGGATGTGAACCAATTCGCCCACCTTTTCAGTGGTGTGACGAACCACATACGACAAATTGGAACGGGAGAAACTCATGCTGAACACCTTTCCTTGCCGGAACTCCAACCGGTGCATGATATCGGTCATCACAACAGGGGTGGCTGTGGCAGTGAGGGCAAGCACGGGAACCTTGGGGAACAGTTTACGAATCTGCGCAATACGAAGGAACGACGGTCTGAAGTCATAACCCCATTGCGAAATGCAATGCGCCTCGTCAACGACAATCAGGCACACCTTCATCTGTCGAAGATGTTCCAAAAACGACTGCGATGACAACCGTTCAGGCGAGACATAGAGGAATTTACAATTGCCGTAAAGGCACTTCTCGTAGACGCGACGCACCTCGGCCATGGTTAGGCCTGCATGCAGATAGGTGGCCTTGATGCGGCGGGCACGCAACTGATCCACCTGGTCCTTCATCAATGAGATGATGGGGGTCACTACAAGCGACAAGCCATCCATGGACATTGTCGGGACCTGGAAAGTGATGGATTTGCCACCACCAGTGGGCATGAGGCCCAAGGTGTCGTTACCCTCAAGAACGGAATGGATGATATCCTCCTGAAGGGGGCGAAACCCATCGAAACCCCAATAGCGTTTCAGAATGTCATGAATCGACTTGCTGGCCATCCTGCTCGGTGTGAGGCCTGATGCCTTTGATGAGCAATTGCACCATGGTGCTGTTGCGGTGTTTATTCTCCTCAACCGTGTAGCAGATATCGAAAGGCTTACCTTCCTTGATGTAGTCCATGTGCTCACCCATCCCAAACGCGATGCCGTTCATGATACGGTCGCTCTTGCCGTCCACCATTTCCAACTTAATGTGTTCCAACTTTTTGCCAACCAGTTTGCTCGTTCCATAGTCTCGCACGCCACGGGTGATGAACACTGGCTTCTGGTTTTCGGGACCAAATGGGTTAAACTGCCGCATCGTCCTGAGAAACTGAGTGTTGATTTCCTCAAAACTGAGTTCACAATCAATATCCAGGGAAGGTGTCACTTGTTCGTTCTGGATATGGGTTTCCACATACTCTGTGAGACGGCGACGGAACTCGGGGATATTCTCCTCGCGCATCGATAAACCCACAGCATTGGTGTGACCGCCAAAGTTCTCTAGCAAGTCACGGCATGACTTGATGGCCGAATACACGTCAAATCCACGCACAGAGCGCGACGAACCTGTGGCCAAACCATTGGAATAGGTCAACACCACCGACGGTTTGAAATACAACTCAGCCAAGCGCGAAGCAACAATACCGATGATGCCCTTGTGCCAACTGCGGTCATAAATGACAATGGGTTTCTTGCCTCCCAACGAGTGGATGTGACGCTCGATAATTTCGTTGGCCTCATCGGTAATTTGCCGATCCAATTCCTTGCGATTCTTGTTGTATTGGTCAATGCGTTTACTGATTTCGTAAGCCTTCGAGGGATCACGCGTAACGAGCAACTCAACCGACTCCTGGCCACTCTCCATTCGGCCCGATGCGTTGATGCGGGGCCCAATCTTGAAAATGATATCACTGATGGTCAGTTCCTTGCCACTGAGTCCACACAAGCGGATGATACTGCGCAAACCCACATTGGGGTTGTTGTTCAGCCGGCGCAAACCAAAGTGGGCCATCACACGATTCTCTCCCGTGAGGGGCACAATATCGGCAGCAATACTCACGGCGACCAGGTCGAGCATGCTCTCCAGGTCGTACATGTTGCTGATACCGTTGCTGATGGCAAAACCCTGCATGAATTTATAACCCACTCCGCAACCCGACAATCCCTTGTAAGGATAATGGTCATCGTCCATCTTGGGGTTCAAGATGGCAGCGGCAGGAGGCAACTCATCATCGGGCACGTGGTGATCGCACACAATGAAGTCAATGCCTTTCGATTTGGCATAGGCAATTTCGTCAATGGCCTTGATGCCACAATCGAGAACAATTATCAATTTCACTCCAATACTCTCGGCGTAGTCGATGCTCTGCAACGAAATCCCATAACCCTCGTCATCACGAGTTGGGATATAATACACCATATTGGAATAAAAATTCTGAAGATACCTGTAGACCAATGCGACTGCCGTAGTTCCATCCACGTCATAGTCGCCGTAGATCATAATCTTCTCCTTGGCCCCTAACGCCTTATTCAACCGGCCCACCGCCTTGTCCATATCCTTCATCAGGAATGGATCGGGCATTTGGCTGAGCGAGGGACTGAAAAATGCTCGGACCTCGGCCTCGCTCTTCATGCCCCGCTGGACCAGTAAGCGCGCAATGGAGGGACAATTGGGGAACATGCCCACCAATTGCTCTTCGATTTTGCGTTGTTCGGATGTTAGAGGTAAGTAATTCCATATACTTATCATCTATGTTGTTATTTTTTATGTTCTGAGTGAACAGCGGGGCCAATCGCTATTGGCCGGATATATTGAAATTCTGTTAACGCGCCCTTCGCGCGCAACAGCATCATGAATTGATTATGAGTGCCTTGTCATGGGCCGCCACAACGTTGGTTCATGACGCCCAAATGGCCAAAAACGAGAGCGACTCCACCCCAAGTGGACCACACTCGCCATAATCTCCACAAAAATAGTACAAGTTGCCCGCAAAAACAAATCTATTTCCAATCTTTTTTAGCACTGCAAGTATTTTTTTAGAATTTTTATACAATCACCGCAATCAAAACAGCACAACATGAACCAAGAATATCTCCGAAATTATTATTTGTTTATTGTTATGCTCATAATGTGAAAAAACGTTTATCTTTTTGTATTGAGCACACTTTGCAGTAATTTTGCCGAATAATCGTTGAACCCTTTCATGATATGATACTCAATAAACTACTCCTGCAAGCGGCCAACTTACTTACCGACACTGTGGCTGCAGGAAAAATCAAGGCCGTCACCGACCCCGTGAAGGCCCATGTGGACTCTCTGACGAACGCAATCACCAATCCCGACTCGCTGGCGGCCCTCTCTCCGTCAAAGGTAGCAAGCGAACTAAAGAACATGGACTGGGGAGGGGTCATCACCAACCTGTCGAACCAAATCATATCCCTGGGATTGCGCATCGTGGCCGCCATCTTCATTTTCTACGTCGGCAAGTTCATCATCAACAAAATCTACTCGGTCGTGCGCGCCATCATGGTCGCCAAGAACTTCGACAAGTCCCTCATCACCTTCTTGCTCAGTTTCATACGTATCACCCTGCTATTCCTGCTCATTATCACCGTAATTGGCGTGTTGGGAATCGAGACGAGTTCATTCATCGCCATCTTTGCATCGGCGGGTGTGGCCATCGGCTTGGCTTTGAGTGGCACCTTGCAAAACTTTGCAGGCGGGGTGCTCATCCTGCTCATCAAGCCCTACAAGGTGGGCGACTATATCGAATTCGGCAACTACAAAGGCACCGTTAAAGAAATTCAGATATTCAACACGATCATTATCACCTACAACAATGAGCGCGTCATCATCCCCAACGGTGGACTGTCCACTAGCACCATAAACAACTACTCGGCCGAGACCTACCGTCGACTGGAGTGGCGGGTGTCCATATCCTACGGCGATGACGTGGAACTGGCTCGGAAAGTGGCACTGAAAATCATCGGTGACGATGAACGCATCCTCAAGAGCGGCTTTGAAGCACCCGAGGACAAAGAAAATGAGAACACCGCCGATGCCACCTCAGAACAAAGCAACCAAAAGCCTAAAACCTCGTTTTGGAAGCGACTCTTTCACAGACAAAAAGCCAAAGCGGCCGAGTGGCAAGCCAACCAAGACGAAGAGTTCAAGAAACTGCTGCCCAAGAAGGACTACACCCCCTATGTGGCCATTGATGCCCTCGACGACAGCGCCGTGGTCATTGTGGTCAGGGCATGGGCACGTTTCCAAGACTATTGGGGCGTCTATTACGATGTCTTGGAAAACATCTACAAGCAATTCCCGGCCAACGGTCTGCATTTCCCCTTCCCGCAAATGGATGTCCACGTGAAAAACACCGAAAAAGCATGAAATTCATTCTATCAGCCATACTCGCTTCCCTGACGCTGATGTCGATCAGCGGCCAAGTCATTACCCAATTGGGCAAGGAAAACATGAACATTCCTCGCGGCATCAAGCCTGAGAAGAAAACACCCGTGACTTCGGTCCCTGTGGCTGTTGATACCACGGGGGTATACTTCACTTTGGTCGACTCGGCTCAAGCATGTATCAACGCCCAGCAATGGGACCGTGCACAGAAATACTTGCGGCAAGCAATCAGCACCGAACCCGACAACCCCAATAACTCGTTGCTGCTCTCCAACATCGCCACCATGCAACGGTTCCAGGGACAATATGCCGAAGCCATCAGGAACTACACCATGGCACTGGACATGACTCCTCAGGCCGTGACGCTCTTGCTTAACAGGGCCGCACTCTACACCACCATCGACAGCCTGAGCCTGGCCGAAGCCGATTTCAAACGTGTTTGCGACCTCGACCCCACCAATACCGAAGCACGATACAGCCTTGGAATGCTGGCAGTTGAGAAGCAAGACTTCAAGCAAGCCGAGAACTATTTCAACCAAATCAAGCGCATCAATCCCAACTCGGGCCTCTACAACGAGGGCATGGGCATGGTTCATAAGGCCAATGGCAACTACAACAAAGCCGCACAATGCCTGAGCGAGGTCATCAAAGCACACCCCGACCCCGCCTTGCTTGCCAATAGGGCCGACTGCTACCTGATGTGCAAACAGTTGAACAATGCGGAGGAGGACATACGCAATGCATTGGCCATGACCCCCGACGATCCCTACCTCTACGTGTTGCGGGCCAAACTCAATAAATTGCGATTCAATCGCGAAGATTTGGAGCGTGACATCAAACTTGCTGTCGCACATGGTCTTGACCGCAAAACTGTGGAGGATTTGTTGAAATAATTTCGCACAACCCTTGCACGGTTGGTCAAAAATGTGTAACTTCGCCGTGATGATTTCACTCGTTCAGCACATAGAATACCTGATGATGGAGCACGACTGCGTGGTGGTCCCGGGATGGGGAGCGCTCATCGCCCAGTACAGCGAGTCGTTCTACAACTCCATCTCCCACCGGGTTGAGAAGCCACAACGCAAAGTGGCTTTCAATGCTGCTGTCAATCACAACGATGGGTTGCTTGCACAATCGCTCGTTCGTCGGGAAGGAATGACCTACGACGAATCCTTGCGCTTCATTGCCGACAGTGTGACAAGTTTCCGCCAGCAATTGGCACAAGGCAATGAATTGTCTTTTGGAAGACTGGGATTCTTCCACGCTGAGCGAAAAGGCAAATTGGAGTTTGTTTCCTTCAACCAAAAGTCGGCCAACGATGAATTCTTTGGGTTACAGTCTGTCAAGTTCCAAACCTTGGCCGAGATGGAAGCCGAACAACATGAGCAGCGCATTCCAGCGACGGAGAATACATTCCCATGGACGTCACGTGAATGGCAATGGAAACGTGTCGCTCGTATCGCAGCATCCATTGTGATGCTTTTGGCGCTCACGGTGTTACTCACAACACCCATTATCGTCGATCGACAGCACACAAATTATGCCAGCCTCAACCTGCCGACGGTGAAAACGCCTTCAATAATGCCCACTGCACATTCAAGCAATCTGGATGCCTCTTTGCCCAACGTGGACTTTGACAAAACCCATACTTTGCCGGCCATGATCGATCGCACAGGATATGAGAGCGGACAGTATTTTCTCATCATCGCCACACTCAACAGTGAGCGACAAGTGAAAAAGTTCATGGAGGCGCATCCCGATTTGGAAGGACGCATGCACGTGACTCCATTGGGCAAGAAATACCGTGTCTATGTGGCACGAAGCGACAGCAAAGAGTCACTCAACGCTATCCGCAACGCCTTGCCTGAGTGCTACAATGATGCTTGGATCGGCAATTGAAGACCGAGGAATGAGCAAAAAGGTGAAGCGGCGCACCTTGAGCATCAACATCACATAATCATTATCCACCACTACCCTGCTCACCTCACGCCATGCGATGAGGCGGTCATGCATTCGCTCATCGGCAAATTGCAGCAACAAACCGGCCGTCTCCAACGTGATGTCCTTTTCCATCAGCGACCACCGAGCCTCCATCGACAGGGCATAATTGATGTAGCACAGCGACAACAGCATGGGAAGGGCCACAAACAGTAGCATCAGCGTCACAATGAGCCACCGGATGTCCTGAAAGGCCAGCACAAAGCCCACCAACAATGGCAATGCCAGCCACACACCATTGGCAGCAAAAAACTGGGCCGACAACCGGCCCAGATATTCTGACGACGACACTTTGATTCCCTCCAGTTTCATTCCACATCGAGAAAAGCAAAATACACGGCACCAATAAGCAATACAAATGCTACCAAATGGTTCCAGTGAAGGGTCTCGCCCTTGAAAAACACCGTTACAAAGATTGTGAACACCGTGAGGGTGATGACTTCTTGAACCACCTTGAGTTGCATGAGCGTGAACGGACCGCCATTGCCCACAAATCCCAACCGATTGGCCGGAACTTGGAAACAGTATTCCAGCAAGGCGATGCCCCACGACAATAAAATAACCCCATACAGTGGCCAATTGCTCGTTATCCCAGCATCCTGCAATTTCAGGTGACCATACCATGCAAATGTCATGAAGGCATTGGAAACCACTAAAAGCACGATGGTCAACAGACCGGTTGTCAAACTACTCATCTCTACTTCTTTTTCTGTAACAAGGAACGACGGCGTTCCAACTCTTTATAACCGTCTTCGTAGGCTTTTTCATTTTGTTTGATCAGTTCCTGGCATATACCCGTACCTGAAGAGTTGTAAAGAAGCGACAGATTCAGGTAGTGGTTGCCATTGCCGCGCTTCACCGAAAAGACGCGGGCTTTGCGAGCCAACACTTTGTCGCACTGCTCACTATGACGGTTTTTGCCCGTGCCGCGTAATGACGCTGGCACATGGTCAATCCACACGGGCAGCATCTCGGCACAAGGAGGATAGCCCAGAACTGTCCACATGGTGGTGAGTGATGGATTCTCGCCAGGCAGCACCCCTTCCACAACAATCGATGCCGTGGAGATGCGACGCGGTATAAAATCCTGATCCACTATCCACTTCTGCCCACTGTGTGTATAGTCGCGGTTCAGCAGGCTGTTATAGAAGGTGCGTGATATTTCCTCGGTGAACACCGATGGCGTGAGGTCCATCTGAGCAATGTGAGGGGCAAGCAAGGCTTTCTCGTTCTGCTCACGGATGTAGCCGAAACCCTCATTTTGCCGACCGCTGTAGGAGTAATTGGTACGTGTCAGTATGCCACTGGGCTCATCCTTCAAGTCATACTTCACATAACTATAGTTACCAGTCTCAAAATAAGCACCATTCCCGTTGGCATCTATCACGCCAAAGTTGGCCTCTACACCCATGGGGCGCTCAAGCCGGCCAAGCAATGACTCAAAGTCATCAACAGTCACACAAGTCTCCAACGCCCGACGCATCACCACGCCCTCACGGTCCATTTCGCTCTCAGGCACATTGTCGGCATTGAGATTGTAGGAGGCGGTGTTCATGATGGCAAAACCCTTCTCGTTGAAACCCATCCACGCGGCTGTGTCGCGGGCATCGCGGGCATCAAACAAGGCCACAAAGGCATAGCAACCGTTTTTGGCTGCGATATACTCCACTCGGTTGTTCAGGTCGTTGGTGTCGCGGTTCTTCCACAACAACGGACGGCCGTTGCGGGTCAACTTGCCGCTCACAATCGCCGAGGTGCAGGCATCAGCAACCAAAAAGCCAGCGACTAACAGAAGGGCAACTATAATTCTTTTCATAGTCGGTTATTGTTTGAATGATGGTCCAAAAGTAATAAAAAAACATTAACTTTGCGAATTATTAGCGATATTATTGTTTTTGCTATGGCTAACTACGTCTATCACACCGAATTTGCGGTGCGTGACTACGAAATCGACAGCGAGGGCATTGTCAACAATGCGATTTACCTGCATTACCTCGAGCACTCACGACACAATTTTTGCCGTGAAGCGGGCTTCTCGTTTGCTCAGATGAAGGAGCAAGGCATGATTCCCGTGGTGAACAGGATTGAAGTCGACTACAAGACTCCGTTGCGCAGCGGCGATGTGGTCGACAGCAGGCTGTGGGTGGAGATGCGTGGACCACGGTTCGTTTTTCACCAAGACCTTTACAACCGCGACACCGGCAATCTGGCCGTATCGGCTGTGGTGAGTGTGGTGTGCCTGGTCGACGGGAAGCCTTCGCGAGGAGAGATGCTTGCACAGATTTTCGCA
The DNA here is from genome assembly GCA_902782545.1 of uncultured Bacteroidales bacterium. Lineage (GTDB taxonomy): Bacteria > Bacteroidota > Bacteroidia > Bacteroidales > Muribaculaceae > Sodaliphilus. The sequence goes on along the minus strand of CACZNP010000009.1, from coordinate 4,618 downwards.
CGATACCTACCATGACCGACGACCTGCTCACATATCGAATCGCTCTGGCTTCAATCCGAGGTATGAGCGTGGACCTGGCGCAAAAGTTGTTTGACGTCATCCCCGACGAACGTGAGTTTTTTGAACTCGATGAGCACACGCTCAAACAAATCACCGGTGGACGCAGCAAAGTCTATGACAAATTCTACCGTAGCCAGCAACTGGAACGTGCACGCAATGAGGTGGAGTTTGTCAACAAGAAAAACATCCGCGTCACATATTTCACCGATGCCAATTATCCGGCGCGGCTGCTCGAGGCCCCCGATGCACCCATTTTGCTTTACAGTTCTGGCGACTGCGACTTGAATGCCGCACACATCATCAGTGTGGTGGGCACACGCCATGCGACTCCTTATGGCATCAACTTCACGCAGCGGCTCATTGCCGACCTGGCCGCCGCTCTGCCGGGGCTTGTGGTGGTGAGCGGACTGGCCTATGGCATCGACATCGCCGCGCACAGGGCTTGCCTTCACAACCAAGTGCCCACCGTGGCCGTGATGGCACGGGGACTCAACCACATCTACCCAGCCCAGCATCGCAACGATGCGGTGGCCATCGTCCGACAAGGTGGTGCCATCGTCACCGACTACACCTCGCTCGATGAAATTCACCGAGGCAATTTCCTGGCACGCAACCGCATCATCGCTGCACTGAGCGACTGCACAGTGGTTGTTGAGAGTGCCACCTCCGGCGGGGCTCTTGTCACAGCATCACTCGCAGCCAGTTACAACCGCGATGTCTTCGCCCTGCCCGGGCGCATCAGCGATGAGTTCTCATCGGGCTGCAACCGACTCATCAAGTCGAATCGCGCAGCACTCATCACTGGTGCCGAGGAACTGATCGAAGCCATGCAGTGGGAGTCAATGGCCAGCGTGCCACAACAGCGGGAGATGTTCCCACAACTCAACACCGAAGAGCAACAAGTGGTTGATGCACTGCGACAACATCCCGACAGCCACATCAACGACATTGCCAGCGCCCTGGGGCAACCCGTGTACCGCATCATGAGCACCCTTATGGATCTTGAATGCCGAAACATCGTTTTGAGCCTTCCGGGATCACGTTTCTCTCTTGCGTAGAAATGGATTCCAGTAAAATTGGATTCCAACACTATTTTTTCAAGTATTTCCTGAAAGTGTTGTACAATTCACGGGAAATATGTAAATTTGCTTTTTCAACCGATAAACGACTATCACTATGAACAAGAAAATGATTCCCGACTCAGAGATGATTATCAACAGCGATGGAAGTATTTTCCACCTGCACCTGCTCCCCGAGCACCTTGCCGACAATATCATCGTGTGTGGCGACCCAGGTCGCGTGAACATGATTGCTTCCTATTTCGATACCCAGGACTATGAAGTGTCAAGCCGGGAATTCCATACCATCGGAGGTACCTATAAAGGCAAACCTGTGATGGCCTTGTCTCACGGCATCGGGGGTGACAATATCGACATTGTCATGACCGAACTCGATGCACTGGCCAATGTGGATTTCGCGACCCGCATGCCACGGGAAGAGCATCGCACACTCAACATTGTGCGCATTGGCACTTCGGGAGGGCTCCAGCCCTACGTGCCCGTGGGAACACCGGTGATTGCCTCCAAAGCACTGGGATTTGACGGTGTGCTCAACTATTATGCCGACCGCAACAAGGTGAGCGACCTTGACTTTGAGCGCGCTTTCTGTGACTACGTCAAGTGGAACCCGCTATTTGCCAAGCCCTATGTGGTGGATGCCGACCCGATGCTGGTGGAGAAAATCGGACGCGACGACATGGTACGCGGTTACACCATCTCGGCCGTGGGATTTTATGGCCCCCAAGGACGAGAAGTGAGAGCACGGCTGGCCGAGCCCGAACTCAACCACCGCATCGAAGCCTTTGAATATGCTGGAGGACATATCACCAACTATGAGATGGAGAGTGCCGCTTTGCAGGGACTTGGCAAGATCCTGGGACACCGCTGCATCACCATCTGCTCCATCATTGCCAATCGTGTGGCCACCGAGGCCAATCCCAACTACAAGACCGCTGTCAACGATCTGGTGGCAAACGTCATCGAGCGACTGCTTCAAGATTGATACGACAATGCCAGGTGCTTTTGAGGCATGAATGAACACGGCGGGAAGGACTGACATCCTTCCCGCCGCTTGTTTTTCCGCAAGAGTTCACGGAATGGGGACCGATTACTGTGCGGTGAGACGGTTCTCTTTCATCCGAGTGATGTATTGTTCCAAAATCGCCTCCATCTGTCGCTGCATGAAAGGCAGTTGGGGGTATTGGTCTTTCTTTTCCAAAAGATTGTTTTTAAGCGAAAAATCTTTTTTGTACTCATAAATGCCAAACAACCGGTTGTTGCGATACTCTATCATCAAGTCGTCGAGATAGTACATCGAATGCCCATCCAAGTCATTGAACACAAAGTTCACAAAGGTCGAATCCTGATCAAAAACATCTTTTCCGAATGTGAAATACGGTTTTTGATAATTGAGCAGGCCCAAAACCGTAGGCATAATGTCGGTCTGCTGAATCAAACGAGTGGAATCGCACTTCGCCGTCAATTGTCCCCCAGGCGTGTAGAAGAAGATGGGAATCAAAAACCGACCCATTTCATTGTTGTAATCGTCACGGAACCTCACTCCGCAATGATCGGCTGTGAAAACAAAGATGGTACTGTCCACCCATTGTTTACCCTTCACCTTCTCAAAGTATTGTTTTATGGAATGGTCGGCATAACTAATCGATCGGTGCATCGGGATATCGCCCCGCGTAAAGACTGATTTATATTTGTCGGGGATTGGGAACGGCTCATGGCTTGAGGCAGTGAACACGGTCAGGAAGAAAGGTTTTCCCTGTTGAGCGATTTCGTCGGACTTCTCGGCGAAATAACTCAAATAAGGCTCGTCGAGAATTGCCCAAGTCCCGTCAAAGTCATTTTTGTTGGGATACTCATCCATGCCGTAATAGGAACCAAACCCAATGGAGTTGGTGAAACTCTTGAATCCAAGGGTAGTGTTGGGAGCGCCGTGAAAGAAGGCGGTTGTGTACCCTTCGTTCTTGAGCATCTCGGGCAAGCCTTGCAACGTGTTGTTTGAATACAGGAAATAGCAATACGGGTTGATGTAACGGGGAATGCCAGCAAAACTGGCAGGCATGCAATCCACCGAGCGGATGCCATTGGCAAACCCATATTCAAAACTGTAACTCTTGGCCAGCAACGAGTCCAGGAACGGAGTGTAGCCCTGATAGTGTCCATCGTCTCTATCTTTGTTGAAAAAGCCCATGTACTCCATCGAGAAACTTTCCATAATGAACACAACCACATTGAGTTTGCGCATTTCTCCACCCTTGGGAACGGTGTTCCTCACGGGGTTGAAAATACCATCAAGTTGGTCTTTCGCGAAAAAGTTGGGGTCTTGATAGCCTTTCTTGTGTGCCGTCGTTATCAGCGTAAAAGGGGTGTTCAAAACAATTGCCGCCTCCACAGGTTTTTTGCAGTACAACTCGGCCGAATCTTGTCGCAAGGGGTGCATTTTCAGGCCAAGCCCACCTCTTGCTCCGCTGATTGCCAGCAACATGGCCAAAAGAAACACAACCGAGTGAACCGGATAATAAATGCGATTGGCTGGAAAATCGGCTGCACGGGAGACCCTCTTGATTGGATTGTAATAAAGAAAAACCACCGCCAAGATCATCACCACACCGAAAAGCCACACCTTCCAATAACCTGTGATGCTGTTCAGCAGAATGATGCCCAGATTGCTTTCACCGCCATACTCCGCGAATATCGTTGCAGTGGTTCTTCGACCGCCAAACTCATAATAAGCGACATCGGCCACATTCACCAGCACGCCAAGAAGGTTGATGATCAGGAAAAGTATCATCACCACCTTCTGATAACGGGCTGTGTGGCGCCGCTTCAATGGTATAAACTGCATAAAGATGCACAGCAGGTTCAAGTAACACAGGGCACTCACGTCAAAGCGCATGCCACCCCATGAAATGGTCATCATATCCTTGAACGTCACGTCTTGAAAACTGTGGATGTTCATGTAGTAAAAAAACCATCTCGACAGCATATATATCGCCATCAACAACGCAAAGTTGACAGCCATGATGAAACCAGGCTGCTTTCTCAAATTCTTCAAAAATGAATACATGGTCGTTTGTTACCTTATCATTATGACACTGCAAAATTAGTGCAAACCGAGCGCAAAACAAGCAAATCTCGCTTGCTTTTTTGCCGAGGTGCGACCTAATTTCGCGATTTTCACGCAAAATTAGCGCAAACCGAGCGCAAAAACAAATATTCATCGCCAAGCGGTGTGCAACACCGTGTCGGGCATATCGAGAGGGGCAGTTTTGTGGAGAAGTCAAGGGAAAAAGAGTTGTAAATAACACATTGAAATCAGAAACTGAAAGAAAACACGGAAGGTTTTGTTATTTTTGTTATCTAATTTGGAAATTTCATTGCAAATGTTTATTTTTGAGAAATAAGTGAGGTTGGCAGGCCATGGAGTACAGTTGTCTTCCCGGCTCAAGTGTTGCCACATGGAACCCTATCGTTCAAGATATAGT
>CACZNP010000008.1 GCA_902782545.1 uncultured Bacteroidales bacterium | reverse complement strand
ATCAGCGCAAGTGCCCATCCGGTGGCCGAGTGTGACGATGGGAATGACCCTGTGCGGGCGTGGCTTTTCTCGCTCTTGGGTATTAAAGTTTTTTCATGAAACTGCACAAACGGACGCTTGCGCATGTAGGAGTCCTTGGCCAGTTCGGTGGCTTTGCACGCATCGTTCTTGACATAGGAAAGCAGGCGATAGGTCTCGGGCATGTTTTCTTGCGTGATGAGGCGCTCGAGTGCCGGAGCAAACCCTGCGAGGATGGAATCCATGTTCATGCTGGCATGTGCGTAGGCATCCCGGCCTCGTTCTGTGTTGCGTACCGACTTGCCCCAGTTGTATTGTGCCCAATCGTTGAAAAAGCGCTGGCTGGCCGTGTCGGGCGGGGTGGGCAAATAGATAGCACTATTGGGCAACCGTTTGTTGCTGAGGAACGATGGGTACTTAGCCATGGCAATGCTGTCTTGGCTGGTTTCTTGCAGGTTTGTTGTCGATTGCGCTGAGGCAGTGGTGATTGCCAACAACATCAGCAGGGTGGTCAGATACTGCTTCATGAAAGGGTTTTTTGAATGATGGTCACAAAGTTAAGAAAATTGTTTGGCTTATACAAAAAACAAAGGTGAACGCATTTGCGCGTCCACCTTGTTGAGTGTCAGGTCCGAGATGAATCAGAGACCCAGTTTCTTCTTTGCGTCTTGTGCGGCGCCCTTAGCGGCTTCGGTAGCCTTGTCGACGCCCTTGTCAACGGCCTCAGCGGCTTTGTCGACACCCTTGTCAACGGCCTCGGCGGCTTTTTCCTTTGCAGCGTCCACAACCTCGGTAGCGGCATCGGCTACAGCAGCCTTGGTGCTGTCGACAGCGGCAGCAGCGACATCTTTCAGGCTTTCGGGCATTTCGACTGCTTTGTCAACCACAGCGCCCAGCGACGGAGTCAGAGCAACGAGTTTGTCCTTGTTGGTGTTGATGATCTCTTTCACTTTCTCGAGGAAGCCCTTGGCGGCCACTGTGTCGCCCTTGGCCAGCAAAGCAGCCACTTCGTCCTGCGACTTGGTGAGCAGGTTTTGAATCTCGAGGGTGTCGCCTTTCTCAATGAGTGCGTTGAGTTGCTCTTGGAATTGCTCGATGGTAAGAGCCGAGGTGTCGGCGGCTTGAGCCTCGCCGTTGTCGGCACAACCGGTGCAAGCGGTAAAACACATGGCAGCGATGGCTGCGAACATTAACAATAACTTTTTCATAGTAAAACAAATTTAAATTGTTAGTAAAACAGTAATTCGGGGTCAAATGTAGCAGTAATTTTTATTATTGCAAATAAAAAGGAGCCAAATTTAATTTTTTTAATCATTCAAATCGACAAATGCACCTTTTGCATTGGCATTCAATCGATGTAGCGCTGCGTGATTCCGCTGTAATCGTCGATGCGGCGGTCACGGAGGAAGGGCCACCAGCGGCGCACATTCTCGCTGCGCTCCAAGTCCACTTCGACAACGGCCTCGGCCTCGCTGTCGACAGGTGCGCGGTACAGCCATTCGCCTTGTGGTCCGGCCACAAAACTGTTGCCCCAAAAGGTGATGCCACGGGTTTGCCCCGAAGGATCGGGTTCGTGTCCCACACGGTTGACGGTGATCACAGGCAAGCCATTGGCCACGGCATGGCCGCGTTGCACCGTTGTCCAAGCCTCGAGTTGGCGTTGTTGCTCGTTGACTACGTCGCTGCTCTCGAAGCCGATGGCAGTGGGGTAGATGAGCATTTGCGCTCCCTTGAGTGCCATGAGCCGGGCTGCTTCGGGATACCACTGATCCCAGCACACGAGCACCCCCAATCGCCCGAGTGATGTGTCGATGGGCTCGAACCCCAAATCGCCCGGTGTGAAATAAAATTTCTCATAATAGGCGGGATCGTCGGGAATGTGCATCTTGCGATAGCGCCCGGCCATAGACCCGTCGGTGTCGAAAACAACGGCCGTGTTGTGGTAGAGGCCCGTTGCCCGTCGCTCGAAAAGCGATGTCACCAGCACCACGCCACATTCGCGGGCCACTGCAGCGTATTGCTCAGTGACATTGCCCGGAATGGGTTGTGCCAAATCAAAATTGTGAACATCCTCCACTTGGCAAAAGTATAACGAGTCATGCAGTTCCTGGAGCACGATGAGTTGCGCACCTTGCGACGCCAACCTATGGATCTTTTCGATGAGCCTTGAGCGGTTGTCGGCCACTTGTGGCGTGTTGCGTTGTTGGATGATTCCTATTTTCATATTATTAAGGTGTTTCGTGGAAGTTGCATTGTTGCACAGTGGAGCGACCCATGTTGCTTGATGAGCGCCCGGCAGTCGATGCCCATGACACTGCGGCCACGGAATATGCTTTCGATGATGCGTTTGGCCTCTTGGTCGTTGTGTTCCTGTCCGTAAGTGGGCATGAGCACCTGTGTGTTTGTAATCAGAAAATTGGCATAGGTGGCGGGCATGGGAACGCCCAACTCATCCTCCATCGGTTCGGGCTGTGGCAGCAGAATGGGACGATAGGCGTTGCCGTCGGCATCGCGGTGTTGGCCAATTTGATCGCTCAAATCATCATCCACCACCAGCACGATGTTGTCGGGGCAAAAGCGCGCCATCGTGTCGATGTGCGCATCGGTGTCGTCGCCAGGCAGGGGGGCATGGTCAATCCAAATGACTTGCCGTGCTCCCAGCCGATGCTTGAGTTCTTCTTCGATTTGCTGCTGGCCCCAAGCATCGTTGCGGTTGGCCGATAACAGGCATTGGCGCGTGGTCATGACAGTGCCGTTGCCATCGCTCTCGATGGAGCCGCCTTCGAGCACCATGTCCAAGTGATTCTCGACGGGGGCTGCAAATAGACCGAGCGCTGTGAGCCGCTGGTTGACTTGGTTGTCGCAATCGGCGGCAAATTTCATTCCCCAGGCATTGAACGTGAAATCGAGCAGTCGTGGCTGGTCGCCATCAACGACAGCGATGGGGCCGTAGTCACGCGTCCACGTGTCGTTGGTGGGCAAGGCATAGATGCTCACATGGTCCATGTTCACGTCTCGCAACAAGGGTTTGACCTCATCGGGATCGGGTGCCAGGATGATGAGCCGCTCCTCGCTGGCGATGGCCCGTGCCAGCGACACATAGCAACTGGTCACCTCGTCCAGCATATAGGCCCAGTCGGTGCCCAAATGCGGCCATGCAACCAGCACAGCATCTTGCGGGTGCCACTCGGGAGGAAAGAAACGATGATGGTGGTTCATGCGGCTTGGCCGTGGTCAAATGTCGTTGCCAAACTCTTTGTAGTTATCCCAGATTGAGTCTTGCGACTCAACGAACTCATCGATGTAATCACGATAGCCACTTGTTGTTGAGTATCCATGCACATCGCACCATTCGCGGTAATCCTCCTGCATATCCTCGTCTTCTTGCAGCATGCGGTTGAACTCGCGGTCCAACTGGCTTGTGTTGCTGTAGCGGTCAAGCAGTTCCTGTAAAATCTCCGATATGTCGTACATGATATGTTGTTTTTAATGATTCAAAGGTTGGTTTTTGATGTTCAAATGTAGTGAAAATAGTTCATATGGCCTATTACCTGTTAATAAATAAAAGGTGTATATATGGGCATATAACAAATTTTAGCAATGGTGGGCACGCAATGGGCACACATCACCATTTCCTTTGCTGTTACAAACAATTAAAACAATGCCATTATGGAACGAACAATAGTCATTACCCCAACTGTGATTAACCGATTGAAAAACATGAGTGTGGAAGAAAAAAGGCTCATGCTCGACACCCTGTTGAGCGATGAGGTGTTGTGTGTGGATCGATGCCAGCCGTTATCGCCAGTACAAGAATTAATCTACATGATGTTTCACGACACTGTCGTTCGTGAGTCGTGCCGTTTGGCCCCCTTGGCTGCTTGCAGCCTGGTGTCATGAAAATAGTTCAATATTTTTGTAAGAATAAGGTTTTTTCGTTGTAACTTTGTAGTCAGAAAAGTAACGAAAACCAATCATCAATGAAACCGATAAAGATTGCCTTGTCGTTGTTGCTGGTGCTGATGGTGGCTTCCTGCAGCAATAAGAGCGAGAATCTGGAGAGAATGATCCCTGCCGATGTCACGGGTGTGGTGAGCATCAATGTGCCTGAGATTTTGGAAAAATCGTCCATTGCCGTGAACGGCAAATTACAGATTCCACCCTCATTGACACCCATCATCGACGAGAACGACGCTTCGGTTCTGTGCGAGGTCATCACCGATCTGCCTCACATGGGCATTGACCCCGAGAGCAAGGCTTTTGTCTTCTTCACGCAGAAGACGTTTGCATCGGTTCTGCTTGTTTCGCTCGACGATGAGGAGGTGGCACGCAAGGCCATGGAACGCCGCAGCGGGGGCGACTTTGCGACAGTCGACGGGCTCGACTGTATCTATGTGAAAGATAATTTTTATGCCATCAAGGACCATGTGCTACTGATTGGCCATGTGAACAAAAGTGTGCCCGTTGAAAAAGCCGCTTCGGCGTCCAAAGCATTCTTGGCACAAGCCAACAAAAGCATCCTTGATAATGATGATGTGAAAGAACGGCTCGAGGCTGAAGGTGCTGTCAATGCCTATCTGGAACTGCCTGCCGTGAAATCGTTGCTGCGTAAAAGTACGACTTACAAGGAATTGTCGCAAAAATTGCCGCTACTCGACCTATTTGTTGAAAGCGACATCAAAGCACTCGTGTGCAATATCGTCCTTGAGGAAAAAGAGGCGAAACTATCCACAACCATTTTGGCCGATGAGGGAAGTGATTATCTCCAGTTGATGAACACTATCATGAGTGAGCCAGGCGAGGCAGTGCTCAAAACCATCCCCAACTCGATGGACTACATGGTGTCGATGAGTGTGAAAGGCGACCAGTTCGTAAAACTGCCCCAAATCCAGCAACTGATATCCCTGTTCAAGAGTTTTCCTTACATTGGCCGTATCGACATCGAGGGAATTCTATCGTCAATCGATGGCCCGCTGGCAGTGGGTGTGGCCCGCGACCCGCATTTGGAAGGGGAGTGGAATGTAGTGGTGGCTGCCAAATCGACGAATCCCGAGTCCATTCTCAAGAGCATCAGCACGTTTGCAAGTGCGTTGGGGCAAGCCCCCGAAATCTACGATGGAGAATACATCTACCAGTACGACAATAAGATGATCAAGATGGGTGTTGTGGATGGAGTCCTCTATCTCAAGATGCTTGACTATGAGCAGACCGAGGGCTATGCCTACGAAATGGAACCTGTCCGCAACCTCTTTGCTCATTCACCTATGGCGGTCTTTGTGCAAACCCACAATCGCGAGGCCAACGGCTATTTTGAGTACGGTATGACCGACCACCTGAATGGTGCAGGACGGTTTTATCCCAAATCAGAAAGCGGCAATGCCACATTGGAACTGCTCAAGGTGCTATGCTCGATCAAAGGAGCGGCGGCCTTCGACGATGCCGATGAGGAAGATGCCGACGATGTGTCGTTGCTTGTGGGCGATGCCATCGATAAATTGCATCCCGTGAACTGATTCGTGTGGGCGTCAGGCACGTTCCACTGTCCCCAGTGTGCAATGAATGACTTTATCGAGTGAGTGAAAAGATTTCGTTGGCATGGGCAAGTGTTTCGGGTTTGCCCACATCGAGCCACAGATAGTCATTGGCTGGTTCATAGCCATTAATGTGGTGCGATTTGCATTCATCCACATAGAACGGTGTAATGGAAAACACGCGGTTGCCAGCCGCATATCGTTCAAGAATGGGGAAAATGTCAGGGGAAATCACATGAATGCCCCCAAATGCACGCTCGTGAAGTGTCATTGCATCCTTGTCAAGCCCACAGGGGCGTAGTTCACCGGTTTTTTTGTTGACCCATCCTTGCAGCCTGTTTTCATCGTCGAACAAGAAATAACGCTGAGTGACGCGTTGTTTGACCAGTAGCGAGGCCAGCGCGCCACTGTGCTTGTGCGAGAGGTAAAAGTCGAGCAGGTCCAAATCGGTCAGGATGTCGGCATTGTGCACCAAAAACGGTTCTTCACCCTCGAGGAAGTGCCGTGCCTTGAGGATACCGCCACCTGTGTCGAGCAAAAGGTCACGCTCGTCACTGATGTGGATGTTGAGTCCAAAACCATTGTTTGTCTCAAGGAAGTCAATGATTTGTTGGCCAAAGTGGTGGATGTTGACGGTAATGTCGTCGAACCCTGCTTCGGCCACGCGCCTGATGACACGTTCAAGCATGGTTGTCCCCGCCACCTCGACAAGAGCCTTGGGCCGGTCATTGGTGAGCGGACGCAATCGAGTGCCCAATCCTGCAGCAAAAATCAGCGCTTTCATTCGTCAACAGGAGTAAAAGTCCGGTCATGTCCCGACTGCTCGCGGTGCGTGAGTTCGACACGAACATTGAACTTGCGGTAGATGTGTTCGGCCATGTTTTGTGCGGCATAGACCGAGCGGTGTTGTCCACCCGTGCAGCCAAAGCACACCATCAGGTCGGTGAAGTTGCGCTTCACATATCGCTCCACGCTTTCATCGACCAAGGCATAGACGTGCTCGAGCCAATTGTCGATGGTGCTTTCCTTTTTAAGGAACTTGATCACGTTGTCGTCAAGGCCGGTGAAAGATTTGTATTTGTCGTATTTTCCTGGGTTGTTCAAAGCACGGCAGTCAAACACAAAACCACCCCCGTTGCCCGATGGGTCGTGTGGGATACCTTTCTTGTAAGCGAAACTCATCACTCTGACGGTGAGTTTCTTTTCATCGCTTGTGAAGTCCTTGAGGTTCACCAGTTCATCAATCAACTGACTCAAGTAGGGGTATCGGTCAAACGAAGTGCTGGCCACCAGTCGGCGCAGATTGGCAATGGCAGGCACGATGCTGTTCTTCATGAAGTCGGGCTTCTTCTCAAAGTAACCACGGAAACCGTATGCGCCCAGCACCTGCAATGTGCGGAAGAGAACAAACAGTCGCAAGTTGGCATAGAACTCTTTCTCATTGAGGTCGGGGACATAGTTTTTGAGCCTTTCAAGGTAAGCGGCGACCAGTTCATTTTTCAATTCATCGGGGTACTTAGCCCTCGACTGCCAGACAAACGAAGCCACATCGTAATAGTAAGGGACTTTGCGTCCGCCCTGGAAGTCGATATAAGCCAGCCGGCATTGTGCGGGATGGTCGGCATAGCCCACAAGCATCACGTTTCGCGATTGGAAGTCACGGTACATGAATGTGTCGCAGGGCACGCTGAGCAGGTCGTGGGTGAGTGTCTCGAAGTCGTTTTCGAGCATGTTCTCATTGAATACCACACCCGTGGCCTTGAGGAAACAATACTTGAAATAATTCAAGTCCCACTTGATGGAACGCTCATCGAAGCACTTGGCGGGATAACATTTGTTGTAGTCAAATCCCTGAGTGCCCACAAACTGGATGTCGCACAAATCGCGCATAGAACGCTTGAGTAAATCGATCTCATCGCTGGTGAAAGCATGCGTGATGCTGCTTCGACGGATTTTGTTCCACAAGATATTCTCGGGTTTGCGTCCCAGGTCTTCTTGGATGTAGGCCATGTGATCGTCGCTCACACCAAAGACAGTGGGGACCGACAGCCCTTGTTTCTTGAAGTGTTGCGAGATGTAGATGAACGCATCGTTTTCTTCCCTTGATTCGCCTATCACGCCGACAATCGATTGCTCACCGCTGAGTCGGTAGTAACTGCGGTTGGACCCGGCTTTGTCCATCAGTTTGATTTCGGTGGGCTCGCTGCCCACATATTCTTTGTATAGTTTTGTGAGTCTGTCCATAATGCTGTGTATACGGTATAATGGGGTTGTCGTTAAAATTCAGAAGTAAAGTGGAAGGTGATTTCCGGAAAGTCTTGTTGTGCCATTTGCAGCACATAGGCCGAGTCGGCAAGAAACACATCGCGTCCTTCACGGTCCAGTGCCATGAACTGGTGCTTGCGTCGCTTGAATGCCTCGAGGACATCGTCATTGTCGCTCTCGATCCAGCAAGCCTTGTACAGATGCAAGGGTTCCCAACGGCACTGCGCTCCATATTCATGGAGCAGTCGGTACTGAATCACCTCGAATTGCAGTTGTCCCACTGTGCCGATGATCTTGCGGTTGTTGAATTGGTTAACAAACAATTGCGCAACACCCTCGT
>CACZNP010000007.1 GCA_902782545.1 uncultured Bacteroidales bacterium | reverse complement strand
TTCACGCTATTTGACGATGATCTCCACTCCACAGGCACTCTGGCACCGGGCAAGCACCGCTTGATACACTTCAATGCAACCCCGGGCAACAAATCGTGCGTTATCACCATTTCCGGTGAAGGAGCCATCGAAAAAAACGCTCCGGCAAAAGCCTACCGGTTAGTGGTACCTGCATTGCAGAACAAACCGAGGCAAGTGAGCATCAACGGAAAGAAAGCCGCAGGGGTGACCTACGACAAACGGTCGGGCACGCTCACCATACCCGTCAAAATTGGCAATTTAGCCTCAGCCACCATCATTGAGATTGCCAAGTGACCGAAAAACGGAGCACATCAACTTGCACCACAGTAACTTGGTGAGATAGCACCGACACGACTCTCTCAACACAAAGCATGCGGCCACCGAATGGGTAGCCGCATGCTTTGTGCTATGGATCTATTAACAGATTATCGCTCGATTGCGCCTTTAATTGCCTCAATGACACGAGCCACATCCTCATCGGTGACCATTGGACCACTGGGCAGGCACAAGCCACGCTTGAAAAGTGATTCGCTCACGCCATTGACATAGGCGGGAGCGTTTTTGTAAACGGGCTGGCGGTGCATAGGCTTCCATAACGGACGACTCTCAACGCCACAACGGTCCAACGCCAAGCGCATGGCTTCCACATTGCGACTGGGCTCACAATCGGTGTGCGCAGCACCGCCGCCGTGAACCACACCGGCAGCACCCCCCACGGCACCTTGAACGGCCTCGGCATAGGCAGCGTCTTCACCCACCACGCGCAATCCCTCATCGAGCAGGATGGTCGACAACCAGTAGTTGCTCTCCATGCCCTCGGCCTCGCTGTGGAAAGTGATTCCGTCCATTGCCTTGAATGCGTCACTGTACATCGCGGCAATGCGGCGATGATGGGCGATGTGCTCGTCAAGAATGGTCATCTGTCCACGACCAATGCCTGCGCAAATGTTGCTCATACGGTAGTTGTAACCGATGGCTTCGTGCTGATAGTAGGGGTAAGCCTCGCGCGCCTGCGTGGCAAGCCACATGATGCGGCGCCATGCGGCCTCATCGGGGCATATCAGCGCTCCGCCACCACTGGTGGTTATCATCTTGTTACCATTGAACGACAACACGCCATAATCGCCAAACGTGCCCACGACCTGACCATGATAACGCGAGCCGAATCCTTCGGCGGCATCCTCCACGACGGGAATGTCCCACTTGCGGGCCACGGCCATGATTTCGTCAATGCGCGCAGGCATACCGTAAAGATACACCGGCACAATGGCTTTGGGCTTGCGGCCGGTCTTGGCAACGCGGTCGGAAATCGCCTCATCGAGCAAGGCAGGATCCATGTTCCACGTTTCGGGTTCCGAGTCGACAAACACCGGTGTGGCCCCTAGATAGGTCACTGGGTGACTCGAGGCGCAAAAGGTGAACGACTGCACCATCACCTCATCACCGGGACCCACGCCGCAGGCCAACAGTGCCAGGTGCACAGCCGCCGTACCGGAACTTAAGGCCACAACCCGTTTGTTGAGTTCAAGCCCAACTTCATTGTTGTTAACGAACGCCTCAAGGTCGGCTTCAAAACCATTCACATTGGGGCCCAAAGGCACAACCCAATTGGTGTCGAACGCTTCCTTGACAAATTTCATTTCTTCGCCTGTCTCGCTCATGTGCGCCAGGCAAAGCAATATTCGCTTATCAGTCATGATTGATTTATTGTTTATGTCTCACCACCCTTTATCCAAAAAAACAAAGGGACAATGGAATTATTCATCCAAATATTTAAACATCCAGTATTTCATCCCAAAAGATGAAAGCATTGTGCGAGCAGCAACCCACTTATAGGCCCTGGACAAAAGTCCTCGCCGATGCCGGAAATAAGCATCTATCCTCCAAAACAGGCTGTAGTGTAGCAACTCATCTTTAAAAGCCTCGGCAAACAGTGAATACTGCTCCCGGGATACGCGGGGATTTGGCAAGCGATAGTTCAAAAAGTATGCTATGCGATCTTGAAACACTTTGCCATATTTGGGATAGTCCTTTGCATATCCTTTGTACATATCCACCTCTGATTTCCACCGTGATATATCTTTTGCTGTAATAACCGCTTTGTTTTCATTCTGACCAATCCAGGAATTATTGTTTTCGATGCGATAAGTCGCCATGTACCGGTCAAAATAATAAATTTCTCCCTTCATGGCACACATGATTTGCAACGGGAAATCGCCCACATGGCAATTCAAGCAATAATCAGGGTAGTGATCCTTTATCGATTTGCGGTATACAATACTGCATGAGGGAATATACAATCCCCCGCGCTTGATAACATCCTCAACTGGCAGACTGCCGTCACCTTTGCGACAGTGATGCACCCGGGTGTACCGTTGCTGTTTCTGAGAGTAATACTTCACCGCCGAGCAACACATCGAGCAATCGGGATTGCTCTCAAGGACACTCACTTGCATTTGCAATTTTTGTGGGTCGGTCCAGAAGTCATCACCCTCACAGACTGCCCAGTACTTCCCTCTACAGGCAGCATCCATTTTTTTTCTGATTACACTTCTATCCTTACGGAATTGGTTCTCGGTCTCAAATATGGGCTTGATGATGTCGGGATACTTCTCGGCATACTCACGGATAATTGCCGCCGAACCATCGGTAGAGGCATCGTCATGCACAATCGCCTCATAGGGGTAATCGGTTTGTTGCATCACAATACCATCAAGGCATTGCCTCAAAAAGGGTTCGTGATTATAGACCAAGCAACGGATTGATATCAATGGTTCACGTTCCATAACTCTTTATCTCCTGCGTATTATATCTATGGCCTCTTTCAACTCCGACTTCACAAACAATTTTGCACATGTCAGGAAGGAAATCACACCCACCAAAATACCAACAACAAGTTTCAGTTTCATGTTTTCGATGGGAATGACGGCGAAATAAATGATCACTCCCATCAACAATGAGTTCAACAGTGTGGGTGACAAATCTTTCATTTGCCTGAAAAAACCCACATCTATGAGTTTGCCTGTATAATAAGTGTTGATGACCAGGCTTATCAACGAGGTACAGACGCCCCCCACACAAATACCGATGATGCCAAAGGGCACGCACACAAAAATGGCTACAGTGACAATCAATTTTTTGATAATCTCCAATCGCAGGAAC
This sequence comes from uncultured Bacteroidales bacterium, assembly GCA_902782545.1. GTDB lineage: Bacteria > Bacteroidota > Bacteroidia > Bacteroidales > Muribaculaceae > Sodaliphilus. Next base: position 3,418 of record CACZNP010000007.1, on the reverse strand, counting down.
AAGTCGCTGCGGCCTTTCACTTGCAACAGGTTGAGGTTGATGGCATGAATGGGATACCACATCGATGCGAAACAGATGATTTGCAGATAAGGGACACACTCCACCCATTTATCGGTTATCAGCGTGATAATCAACGGATGGGCCAGCGCCGCCATCCCAACCATAATGGGAAATACGATGAATGCAGTGAACCGTAACATTCGGCGATAACTGTCGCGCAACCGCGCATCATCGTTCTGTATCTGGCTCAGAACAGGGAAAGTGACTTGCTGCAGCACTTCGGTCAAACTCTGCGAGGGCAGCCGGGTATAATCTTTGGCGCGGGTATATTGCCCCAAATCGGCAGCCGAGAAGACTTTTCCTATGATGATGGGATAAATATTCGCATAAATCCTGTCGATTACCCCTGATGCCAATAATTTCGAGCCATACCCCCATAGATACTTGAAAGAATTCTTGTCCCAGCGGCCGCGAGGACGCCACGGTGATACCACCCAAAACATAATCAAACTCAACAACCCAGTGGCAACGTGTTGGATCACCAAGGACCACACTCCAAAGCCTCTGTAGGCTACCACAATGGCAATGGCGCCGGCCACAATGTGCGACGACACGTTGATGATGGCTTTGGCCTTAAAATTGAGTGCGCGCGACAACTGCGTGTTCTGCACTATCTTGAAAGCCGAGATGATGAGCAAGATACCTTCGGCCCGCAACAATTGCGCCAAAATGGGTTTGTCGTAGAACTGGGCCACCAGAGGAGCAATCAGCCAAATGATGCCATACACCACCACGCCGGCACCGATGTTGAAGAAAAATGCAGTGCTGTTGTCATTCTCCGTGAGATCGGGCTTGCGAATCAACGCATTGCCAAACCCACTGTCGAGGAATGCATAAGCAATGGCGTTGAAAACAGCAATCATGGCCAACAGGCCATAGTCACTGGGGCTGAGAATGCGGGCCAAAATCACGCCAATGACAAACCCGATGCCCAAATTGGCCACCCGGTCGGTCGCGGTCCATGCCACACCTTTCACTGTTTTCTTTTTCAGCGACTCCGCCATTGACTACTTTATTGATGATGATGAATTAACATCCATTATTTGGCCAATAAGGGGAACTTATAGCCTAACAATCTGAAAAAAGGTTTCTCTAATAAGTATTGTCTAATCAAATCCAAACAGCAGCACACTGCATACACCAGCACAACACTTACCACTGCATGCAACCACAAATAATCACTATTAAAGTATGTGACATTTTTCAGTGTGTCATTCCACAACCAATGCCGCATAGTGGGGCCATTGGCATGGATAAGAAATATGCCGAAGGTTGCCGATGCCAATGTGTTAATGACTCTACTTGGCTTCAATTGGATGCTGTTGAAAAATAAAAAGAATGAAACCGCACTTGCTATAGCAAGAATCTTATTGGAGTCGGACACACAATAATAGACCTGTTTAGGCAGCCAAGGAATGTAGGTGAACGCAATGATGCTCAGCATACACAACAAAAACATCGTCAAAGCCAATGCAGCACATTGTTTCACATTCTTTGAGAATGGGAATGGATATAATCGTAAATATGCACCAATCAAATAAACGGTAACATACCAACCGATATACTCAAACATTTTGTTGAAAAACAGTGTTTCAATCAAGGAATATACAATCAGCAATATCACAAGCAATTGTAAATGAAGTTTTTGGGAAAGACTTCCAATCAATTTGTTAAGAAATGGGATGAGTAAGAACAATGCTATAAAAGTAGCGGGGAAATTGTTGCCTATTCCCTTGGCCACATTAAACAAAGCCTTTAATGCCCCTGAGAGAGAAAAAGCCTCGTACCCACATAAGACAAAAATCAAGAAAATTGTGATTCTATAAAACTTTATCTCAAGGTATAGTTTTAAAAACTTCCGCCATGTAAATTCTTTGGTGCACATAAAATAGCCTGTGATCAGCAAGAAACAATTAATTCCGGTCTTTCCTCCCCAGCCAAAAGTTTGCCGTGAAACCGCTGTTTACCACATAATGATGAGCAATGATCATCAGCATGAGAAAGATTCTGAAAAGTTCCAAGTTGCTGTTGCGCATCTTGGGCATTGTGGTTTTGTTTGTGTTCGTTTGGGTCATATTGAATTTATTCGTTGATGTAACGGATCACTTTTGCCGGAACACCCGCCACCAGTGTGTTATCGGGAACGTCCTTTGTAACCACTGCTCCTGCACCCACGCGGGCGTTCTTGCCGATATAGTTGCAAGAGTCAAGTATCATGGCTCTGGAACCAATGTAGACGTTCTCACAAATACGTATTGAGGTGGGAATGTTTACGTCCAACCCACGATTGTAGGCATCGATATCGCGATGATGCGACTCGATAATCACGCCATTGGCAATCTTCACGCCGTCCTCAAGAATCACTTCTCCCGAATAATCGATAAAGACGTGCTTAGCCAATGTCACATGCTTGCCGATGCTGATGGTGCCTTCCAAATAATGCTGTCTGTTGAGATACACATCATGCTCAATCAAACAGCCTTCGCCCATGCCGTATCGTTTCTGGTAGGCCTTGATTTTCTTTTGGCGCAGCGACACACGGTCCCACTTGAGCGAAGAATATTTTTCCAAAAACCGCTGGTTCTCTTGGAAGTCACGCTGCCAGCGGTCGCGGATGATGCCCTTCTCGCGGTATTTGGCACCTATTTCGGAGCGCTCCTGCTTCGACAAGGAGTAGAACTTTTCCTTGACGTACTGGTTGGACCACATTTTGTATTTATTGAAGCATCGCAGGATGTCGAAGAAAATAGCAATCCGTTTGCCGCCGGAAAACCCTTCGTTCTTGCTGATGGTGCCGGAATGTTTCCAGCCGTAGTTGATTACTTGCTTAAGTCTTAAAAAGTTTATCATTAGTTTTTGAATAATTTTTCAACACTGGATTCCAAACTGAACTGAGGATGCCAGAAGAAATCAGTTGAAAAGCGAGTAACGTTTAGTTTTATGTTAGAATCATTTGAAGTGGGCAAAACATTGATGTTAATCTCGTAGCCGTATGCCCTTTTGGCAATGTCGGCCACCATGATTGCAATCTCATGGAGTGAATGTGAAAGACCTGTGCCCAGATTATAAACCGGCTCCCATTTCTTATCGCAATAATTCAGCATGGCTGTGATAGCTTGCGATGCGTCGTCAATGTCAATAAAAGAGAAATGCTGGTTCCCTCCTGATATGTTGATGTCGCGTTGATGCTTGGCATGGTCTACCAGAATATTGACGAATCGCTTGCTTTCTTTGTGCGAGAGTATGGAAGCAAGTCGGATGTTGGTATGGTTGATGTTGCTGTTGGCCAGCCCGGAATTCACCATGACTTCGGAAAATGCCTTGGCGATGGAATAATTGTCACTTGGCGATAAGTTTG
>CACZNP010000006.1 GCA_902782545.1 uncultured Bacteroidales bacterium | reverse complement strand
CCACGCCGCGAAGCGCACAAAAACAGCACCGTTGGCGTGGTGTTCCACAATAAAAACAATGGCGGGGCAAGAAGTGCCGCAAAAATAAGCGGCTCGACCGTTATGGCCGAGCCGCCTCAACTCTCATCGGTGAGTGATGAGTTTGTTTTGTGTGTTCACTGCGATTATTTCACCAGCACTTTCTTGCCATCGATGATGTAGATGCCGGGTTGGGTGGGCATCTGTTGCAACTTGCGTCCATCGATTGTGTAGTAGCCCTTGCTCACAGGTGCGGCCTGATCAGTGCGAATTGTGGTGACAGCAGTGGGTTTGTCCAAGAACTTAAAGTCACTTTTGAAGAAGATCCAATGTCTTTTCATCTGATAATAGGCTCTAAAGGCACAATTTCACTAAAACAACCCCGCCTCGGTCATGGACCCCCATGTCACTGTAACGGAGATTCCTTCAGGCGGTGAATATTTTCCTCGCAATTCGCTGAATCCTGGTCCAAATGCTTGCATACCTCAAGAAATTTGACGAATTTTGCGCAGGCCACGATTCTGGCACGGACCACAACGTGGGCATCAACCCTTAATAACAGCAAAACAATGAAGCGACTGTATGTCATTCTGTGCATGGCGACGCTGCTTGCCATCACCACCGTGGCTGCCGAGAAGGCCGCCCGCAAGTCGACCATTCACCTCAAGAGCGGTGAGTTTGTGACTGGCGTTATCACGGCCCGCGATGACCAAAGCGTGGAAATCGTGACCGATGATGAGATGAAATATGTTTACCCGGTGAGCGAGGTGGACTACATCACTCACGAAGCGAAAAAGAAAAACTACGACACGGCCAAGTTCCGCGGCTTCATCGACTTGGGATATGCAATGGGTGTGGGCGAGCCCCGTAACAACTATTGGCTCATTGAGACTTCGTTTGGTTATCAAATCACCCCCAACTGGTATGTGGGCGCCGGCATGGCACTGCACCACTTCGATGCCAAAGTGAGCACTTATCCCATGCGCAACGACAAGCCCGAACTGGAGCATAACGACCCCGACTGGAAGTATCCTTTCATCCCCTTGTACTTGAATGGGCGCTACAACTATCGCAGCGAGAGCCACAACACGCCCTGGGTGGATTTGAAGGTGGGAGCCACGTTCATCAACCACACCGGCTTCTTCGCCTCGCCCTCCATCGGCTATCACTTTGCCACCAACCAGTTTTTCTCCTTCAATGTGGGAGTGGGCTACGCGTTGCAAACAGCCACCTACAAACTGTGGTGCCTGGGCGATACGCCAGGCGCGAAAGCCGACGACCGCGGCGGGTCTTATGTGGACAAAGGCGCGTCGTTCCACAATTTCTTCGTGAAGGTGGGGGTGGAATTTTAACCCGTTTGTCGATAAAAACGACGGAATGATATATCTTATTTGCACACACGTGGGCTGCCATCTAATTTTGTAGCCTGAAGATTTATACTGTCATGAAAAGAATAGTTTTCTTATTGGTAGCGCTGGCTGGTTGGGCAGCGGCACACGCGGCCGTCGTCAACGGCATGCTTGTTGATGCCGCCGACACCACGGGCCTGATTGAGGCCACCGTGAAGTTGTTGCGTGCCAACCAAGACAGCACGTTTGTCAAAGGCACCACCACCGACTTCAACGGCGTGTTCAACATCAAGGGCGTGCAGCCAGGCAAATATTTGTTGCGGCTGAGTTATATTGGTTACAATGACCAAATCAAGCACCTGACCGTGGGCAACGATGGCCGCGATGTGAATCTGGGCGTCATCGAGATGAGCGCCAACACCGTGATGCTTCAAGAGGCTGTGGTGGTGGGCGTGAAAACTGCCATCACGGTCAAGGAGGACACTGTCGAATACAATGCCGACACATACAAGACCCAGGCCAATGCGGTGGTCGAGGACCTGCTCAAGCGACTGCCTGGAGTGGAGGTGGGCAGCGACGGCAAAATCACCGCCAACGGAAAAGAAGTGAAGAAAATCCTCATCGATGGCAAGGAATTTTTCAACGATGACCCCACAGTGGCATCGAAAAACATTCCTGCCGACATGATCAACAAACTGCAGGTCATTGACCGCAAGAGCGACTTGGCGCGGCTCACGGGAGTGGACGATGGCGAGGACGAGACGGTCATCAACCTCACGGTAAAGAAAGGGATGAACAATGGATGGTTTGGCACGGTCAATGCTGGGTATGGTACCGACAACCGCTATGCCGGGAACTTGATAGCCAATCACTTCCGCGACGGCAACCAGTTCACTTTCCTTGCCGGAGGCAACAACACCAACAACCTGGGATTCACCGATGGCGGCGCCAGCCGTTTCCAGCGATTTGGCGGCGACCGTGGCATCACCAAGTCGCAAAACGCGGGTTTCAACTTCAATGTTGGGTCGAAGGACGATGAGCACTTCCGCGTGGGCGGCGATGTGATGTACAGCCACAGCGACCGCGACACACGCACCCAAACCGCCCGGCAATATCTGTTTGAAGACTCAACCAGTTATTACGATGCATCATCAAAGGCGCGGGACAAAGGGCACAACCTGCGGGGGAGTTTCCGCTTGAAATGGGAGGTGGACTCGTTCAACACGCTGGATGTGCGGCCCAGTTTCTCGTTCAACTTCAACAAGAGTGAGCGCAACGACTCGTCGCTCACCCGTGCGGGAAATGCGGCACTGAGCCCTGTGAACAGGAGCATGAGCAGTTATTTCAACGACGGCAAAAGTTACGAAGCCGGCTTGTCGACGACTTTCAACCACAAGTTCCAAAATCATCCTGGCCGCAGTTTCAGCATCAACGTGCGCTACAACTTCAGCCGCGTGAATGAGGATGGCGACACCTACACCAACAACATTTACTACTTGCTGGACTCTGTCGCTGTCATCGACCAAAACTACACCAACCACCGCACAACCAACTCATTGGGTGGACGTCTCACATGGACCGAGCCCATTGGCGATGTGAAGAATGCACGCTTCTTGGAACTGGCTTACAATAGCAATTATCGCTATAGCAAGGCCGACAAGATGGTCTACGACCTGGACCCCACGCTGGGAACAAGCGACTGGAACGAGAAATTGAGCAACAGTTTCCGCAACAAGTTCCTGAACCAGTCGTTCCAAGTGGGATTCCGCCAAGTGCGCAAGGAGTACAACCTCAACTTGGGCTTGTCGGTCAATTCTGCGATGTCGGCCAGCGAGGACCGCATCAATTCGGCTCGCAACATTCCCAGCCGCTGGTCGTGGACGTTGGCTCCCTATGCGCGGTTCCGCTACAAGTTCAGCAACACGCGCAACCTCAACCTCAATTACCGCATGCGCGCCAACCAACCGTCCATCGCCCAGTTGCAACCTGTGGCCGACGAGAGCAACCCACTGGCTATTGTTGTGGGTAATCCCAGCCTCAAGGCGACCTTTGTGCATCGCCTGAATGTGCGCTACAGCGACTTTGCGCAGCAGAGCCAGCGAAGCATCATGGCTATGATGAACGTGAACTGGGAGCAGAACAGCATCATCTCCACCACCGACTACGATGCCATTACCGGTGGCCGCACCACCACCTATGCCAACGTGAACGGTGTGTGGAATGCCATGGCAATGAACATGTTGTCGTTCCCATTCGGGTCCAGCAAAGCATGGTACTACACGCAGAACACATTCATGCGTTACAGCGCCACCAAGGGTTACAACAATGGGCAGCACAACCGCAGCGGATCGTTCATGGTCAACTTCATGCCTGGATTGGCCTACCGCACCGGAGTGTGGGACTTGGAGTTGCGTCCGCGTTACAGTTGGCAGACGACCCACAACAGTGTGCAGACATCCAACAACCGCAACATTCACACCTACGGCGGTATGTTCAACGGCACCTATTCGGCACCTTTTGGCCTGGTCATCAGTACCGACCTCAATTTCAGTGCGACCAGCGGCTATACCACAGGTTACAACAGCAACCAGTGGCTGTGGAACGCATCAATAGCCTACCAGTTCCTGCGCGACAAGTCGGCGGCTATCACATTGTCGGTCTACGACATCTTGGGCCAGCGCAAGAACATCAGCCGCAACGTCAACGCAAACTACATTGAGGACGTGTACTACAATTCACTCACCCGCTACGGCATGCTCATGTTCACCTATCGGTTCACCACGTTCAAGAAAGGCGAGGAACCCAAAGACCGTAACAGCGAATTTGGTGGGCCCGACGGGCGTGGACGATTCGGTGGCCCCGGAGGTCCTCCTCCCGGAGGAGGCCGCCGCCCCTTCTGACCAAAACACAAGCAGGCATCCCAGTATGGGGTGCCTGTTTTGTCAAGGGACTTTAGGGTTGCACGTTACTTGAACGATTTTTTGAGTTGATTGTTGAGCCGGGCAGGAGTGAGGTCGGCGGCGTATTGGTCGAAGGGGAGCCGCAGGGTGCATCCGTTGCGGTACTCACTGCATCCGTAGGCGGTGTGTCCCTTGAGAATGTGCCCCTTGCCACACACCGGGCAAACAATCTGCTCCAAAGAACGGATGCGTGGTGCACGTGGCTTTTTCTCTTTGTTGGCAGTGCTGTTGGTGGAGTTTTTCGCTTTGCGGGGCGTGTCTTGCTCAACAATGATATTGGTGCGGCTGTTGTCGCGCAGCACGTTGAGCACAACCTCGCCCACCATTTGCTTGAGTTCGGCGATGAATTGAGCGGCACTGAACTCACCGCGCTCAATTTGTCGCAGTTTGTTTTCCCAGATACCTGTGAGTTTTGCGCTTTTGAGCAAGGGCTCGTGAATGGTGTCGATGAGTTGCACTCCGGCCGGTGTGGCGCTGAGGCTCTTGCGCTCCTTGCGGATGTAGTGTCGTTTGAACAGGGTTTCGATGATGGCCGCCCGGGTTGATGGCCGCCCTATTCCGTTCTCTTTCATGGCCTCGCGCAATTCTTCGTCGTCGACCAGTTTGCCGGCTGTTTCCATGGCCCGCAGCAAGGTGCCCTCGGTGTAGGGCTTGGGAGGCTGGGTGGCTTTTTTGAGCAATGAGGGCTTGTGTGGGCCGCTTTCGCCCACCACAAAGGCCGGCATGATGCCGTTGTCGTCGTCCTGTTGGCGCTTTTCATCGTCTTGGATTGGCTTCTCGCGCTTGTAGACTTCCCGCCAGCCTTCTTTGAGAATCACCTTGCCTGTGGCTTTGAACTCGTGCTTGTCAATGTCGGCCATGACGGTGGTGGTGGCAAATTCACAGTCGGGATAGAATGCGGCGATAAAACGCTTGGCGATAAGGTCATAGACACGCTTCTCGTCGGGGCTCAGCGGGGCTTTCCGAGGATCCACATTGGTGGGTATGATGGCATGGTGGTCGGTGACCTTGCTGTTGTCAAACACCTTTTTGCTTTTGGGTAACTTGGACTGTGCCAACAGGGGTGCTGTGAGTGCGGCGTAAGGTACCAGTGCCTGCATGATGCCAGGAATCTTGGGGTAGATGTCATCGCTCAGGTAGGTGGTGTCGACACGGGGATAGGTGGCCACCTTTTTCTCATAGAGCGACTGGATGAACCGCAAGGTGTCGTCGGCAGTGAAAGAGTATTTTTTGTTGCACTCCACTTGCAGGCTGGTTAGGTCGAATAATCGGGGGGGAGCCTCGCGCCCGTTCTTTTTCTCAATGCCGGTCACTGTGAGGGGGGCATCCTTGATAGCCTCGATCACTTGTTGGGCCTCGGCCTCACTCTTGTAGCGGCCCCGGGTAGAGTTGAAGACGGTGTCGCGGTACAGGGTCTTGATTTCCCAGTAATCCTCGGGCACGAAGTTCTCGATTTCGCGTTGCCGGGCCACGATGAGTGCCAGTGTGGGAGTCTGCACGCGCCCAATGGACAGCACGCTGCGCGACTGGCTGTACTTGAGAGTGTACAGGCGTGTGGCGTTCATTCCCAGCACCCAGTCGCCGATGGCCCTCGACAATCCCGCGTAGTACAGGTTGTCGAAATTGGCGGCCGGTTGCAGTTGGCGGAATCCCTCACGGATGCTCTCGTCGGTAAGTGAGGAAATCCAGAGCCGCTTCACGGGTTTGTCGCAACGGGCCTTTTGGTACACCCACCGCTGGATGAGTTCTCCCTCTTGCCCGGCATCACCGCAGTTGATGACCTCGTCGGCGCTGGCGATGAGTGTTTCGATGACGCGGAACTGTCGTTGGATGCCTTCATCGTCAATGAGTTTGATGCCAAACCGCTCGGGAATCATGGGCAAAGCGCCCAGGCTCCACCTTTTCCAGTTGTCGGTGTAGTCGGCAGGTTCCTTGAGTGTGCACAGATGGCCAAAGGTCCAGGTCACTTGATAGCCGTTACCTTCGTAGTATCCATCGCGTCGGTCCTTGGCCCCGACGATTGTGGCGATGTCGCGAGCCACACTGGGTTTTTCCGTTACACAGACAATCATATGAAGATGCGGTTATTGACGCCACAGGCGGCGCAGCAAATAGTGGTCAACGAGGGCGTAGATGGCGGTGAGAACGGCAGCAAAGACAATGTTCACCAGCAGGTTGCTGCCTTCGGGGTCGTCGCTGGGCACCCATCGGCACCATGCCACCCGCAGGGCGAGCATCGCCACGAAGAAGATGGCGCAGCGCAGCCACAGGTGCGTTCGAATATGATTCATGAACGAAGCCATTGACAGGTAGCGGCGGTCAGTCGTTCGTGGCGTTGAGGTTTTTGGCCTCGTTCCACAATTCGTCCATTTCGGCAAGGGTCATCTCATTGAGGTGGCGGCCCTGCTCAGCGGCCCGCCGCTCGATGTGGTTGAAACGTGCGATGAACTTGCGGTTGGTGCGTTCCAGGGCATTGTCGGGCCGTACGCCGTAGAGTCGGGCGGCATTGACGATGCTGAAGAGCAGGTCGCCGAATTCCTTTTCCAAGTCGACGGTATCGCCCCGTCGCATCTCGCTTTCGACCTCGGCCAGTTCTTCGCGCACCTTGTCCCAGACGTCTTCCTTTTTCTCCCAGTCAAAACCCACGTTGGCGGCCTTCTCTTGTACACGCTCGGCCTTGATGAGCGAAGGCAGGGAGCGCGGCACACCGCTCAGGATGGTCTTGTTCCCGCCTTTTTCTTTCATTTTGATCACCTCCCAGTTTTGCAAAACCTCCTCTTTGGTTTCGGCGTGCTGGTTGCCGTAAATGTGCGGATGTCGGTAGATGAGTTTGTCGGTAAGGGCTTGGCACACGTCGGCGATGTCGAATTGTCCTTTCTCGTCACCGATTTTGGCATAAAAAATCACATGCAGCAGCACGTCGCCCAGTTCCTTGCGAATCATGTCGCTGTCGTCGGCCATGATGGCGTCGGCCAGTTCCATGGTTTCCTCGATCGTGTTGGGTCGAAGGCTCTCGTTGGTCTGCACCGAGTCCCAAGGGCAACGCACACGCAAGGTGTCGAGCACGTCGAGCAGCCGCCCGAAGGCTTCCAGTTTTTGTTCTCTGCTGTTATTGGGCATGATTGTTGATTCCTTTCTGTAAAAATTGTATGAATGCGTTGATGTCTTCTTGATAGGTAAATGGCCCGGACAACAAATTGCCTTGTGCGTCGAGCACAAAGTACTGTGGTTGGGTGTTGGCCTTGAACTTGTGCCGCTGCAGGTAACTCCACAAGTCACCCCAGGTGGTGAGTTCCACTTGTTGCCCGTTCTCCGCGACGTAGCGCGGTGCTGGCAGGTCGTGCTTGTCGTCGACCATGAGTTCGATGCTGATGAAGTTGTCATTGAGCAATTGTTGCACGCCGTCGGTGCTGATGACCGCACCGTCCATCTTGCGGCAATTCACGCAGCCGTAGCCCGAGAAATCGAGGAACACCGGCTTGCCTGCCCGTGCTGCCGCGGCCATACCCTCATCGTAGTTGGTGAAATGGGTGAGTTGCTCGCCCGACAGGTTGAAGTCCTGGGTGGACAGCGGCGGGACGAATGCACTGGTGGCGCGCAGGGGAGCGCCCCATAGACCTGGGATGAGGTAGGCTGTGAAGGCCAGTGAAATGAGGGCCAGGAAGAAACGGGTGACACCGATGCTGTGTCCTTGTCCCTCGCCATCGCTCTTGAAGCGGAACACACCCAGCAAATAGAGACCCAGCAGACCGAAGATGGCAATCCATAGCGACAGGAATACCTCGCGGTCGAGTATGTGCCACCCATAGGCCAGGTCGGCCACCGACAGGAATTTGAGAGACAGGGCCAACTCGATGAAGCCCAGCACCACTTTCACGGTGTTGAGCCAGCCGCCAGACTTGGGAAGGCCCTTGAGCCACGAGGGAAACAGGGCAAACAGCGTGAAGGGGATGGCCAGTGCGATGGCAAAGCCCAGCATGCCCACTGCGGGCCCCATGCGGCTGCCTTGTCCGGCCGCTTCGACTAGCAGTGTCCCGATGATGGGGCCGGTACATGAGAATGACACAATCACCAGCGTGAAGGCCATGAAAAAGATGCTCAGCAATCCTGTGGTACTGCTGGCCGCTTTGTCCATGCGGCTGCTCCATGAGGCAGGCAATTCAAGGTTGAATGCCCCGAAGAAAGAGATGGCAAACACCACCAGCAACAGGAAAAACACAACATTGGCCACTGCATTGGTGGCAATGGCGTTGAGGGTGCTCGCACCAAAAAGGGCCGTCACGGCAAGCCCCAAGGCCACATAAATGATGATGATGGCCAATCCGTAGATGATGGCACTCGACACAGCGCTTGCTCGCGAGTCACCTTTCTTGAGGAAGAAACTCACCGTCATGGGAATGATGGGCCACACGCAAGGGGTGAGCAACGCCAGCAGACCACCGCCGAAGCATGCCCAGAATATCCACCAAAGCGAGCCACTGCCCGCAGCGTCTTGTTGCGAGGCATCGGCATCGGTCAAGGTGACAGGAGCCCACGTGTCGGCCTCGGTGACGGGTGTCGCCACTGTCTCGCTCGCCAGTGTGTCGGCTGCGGTGGCCTGGGGTTGTGAGGCCACAGTGTCGGCAGCCGCTGCAAGTTTTGGGGCGGTCCCTTTCAGATTGATCGGCTCGGTGGTGGGAGCGGTGCAGGTGACATCGTTGCACGCCATGTAGCGGATGGAACCGTCCAGACTGAACGAAGGGTCGGTGGCTTCAAACGGCTGCGAGAACGTCACTTTTCCCGTCCACCATCGCAATTTCATGTCAAAGGTGGGGTCCATTTGTTCGTGGGGCTTGCTGCCGGGTTTGGGGTTGCCCAGCAATTTCACCCCCTTGAGCGATTTCCACTCAAATGAGGTGGGAATGGGCCCTCCGTCGGGCAGGTCGGTGCCGTAGAGGTGCCATCCGTCATCGATTGTGGCGGTGAGGGTTACTGTGCCATGCCGGTCATCGGTCATGCGCACCGACTTGCTCCACTGCACCGGTTGCACCATCTGTGCCAGCGCCGACAGAGTCACCAGAAAGCCACAAAAAGCGGTAATCAATCGTTTCATGCAGGCAAAATTAGTGCAAACCGAGCGCAGAACAAAATGAGAAACGAAGTTTTTCATTTTTTTATGCCGAGGTGCCGCCTAATTTCGAGGT
>CACZNP010000005.1 GCA_902782545.1 uncultured Bacteroidales bacterium | reverse complement strand
TATCTGGCGGCAGGACTCGACCCGGAGAAGTCCACCATCTTTGTGCAGAGCGATGTGCCTGAGGTGAGCGAGATGTACCTGCTGCTGAACATGCACGTGGGCATCGGCGAACTGATGCGCACGGCGGCATTCAAGGACAAGGCGCGCAAGGCACTGGGTATTGGGCCGGCAACCACAGGCGACGATGAGGCCGACATGGCAAAGGAAATCATCGGAGCGCAAAGCAACAAGCGCGTCAACGCCGGGCTGCTCACCTACCCCACCCTCATGGCCGTCGACATCCTGATCCAGCATGCCGATTTTGTGCCTGTCGGCAAGGACCAAGAGCAGCATCTGGAACTCACGCGACGCTTCGCACGGCGGTTCAACGCTTTTTACAACACTGAGTATTTCAAGGAGCCTGAGAACTTCAACTTTGGCGGGGCGCCGGTCAAAGTGCCCGGGCTGGGCGGCAGTGGCAAGATGGGCAAGAGCGAAGGCAATTGCATCTACCTCATCGATGATGAGAAGACCATCCGCAAGAAAGTGATGAGAGCCGTGACCGATGCCGGGCCCTCACAACCCAACCAACCCATGGCCGAACCCGTGCAGAACCTGTTCACCATTCTCCAACTCGTGTCGACTCCCGACAAGGTGAAATTCTTTACCGATGCCTATAACGATTGCTCCATCCGCTATGGCGACCTCAAGAAAGAGATTGCCGAAGACGTGGTGGCCATGACGGCACCCATCAGGGAACGCATCATCGACATCAAGAACGACGACCGCTATCTGGCACAAGTGCTCAAGCAAGGAGCCGAGCAAGCGCGAGCACGCGCGGCCAAAACGCTCCACGAGGTGCGTCAAATCATGGGAATCAAATCTTTCTGGGAATAAACGACCGAGACCGTTCTCCGGTCACATCAGGATATTCACAAGGGCGACGACATCGGTTATTCCGATTTCGCCGTCTTTGTTGATATCGGCACGGCTGAGAATGCGTGGGCTCTGCCTGTCGGGGTAGAGTATGATCTGGATGAGCATCGTCAGGTCGGCCACAGTCACCTCGCCGTCACCATTTATGTCGCCGAGCGTGGGTTCGCTCAACTCGAGAATCGTATCGAACTTGCGGAATTGACGCAGACTGCGATAGGCGGCCAACTGACCCTGCGGCACATAAAGGACACATCGACTGGTGTTGACACCATCAAAGATGTCGTCGCCCAGCACCGTGATTTGGCTCGCCGGAGCATACATGTAGATGCGCGTCAAAAAACCGCAACCGGCAAACGCTCGCGATGCTATGGAGGTGACTCCCGTTCCTATTGTGAGTGAACGCAGGTTGGTGCATTGCTCAAAAGCCTGGACACCTATGTGACTCACCGAGTTGGGCAACTCCAGTTGTGTGATGCCGCTCGCACCGCAGAAGGCCATGTTCCCGATGTGGTGCAATTTCTTGCCAAACACCACATTCTGCAACGAGGCGCAGTGGTAAAAGGCGCCATTGGGCACCATTTCCAAGCCATCGCCCAAAATGAGTGTCTCAATGAAGCACTGGCCCAAATCGCCGTAGTCGTTGCTGCTCTCAATGCTGGTCAAACCGTTGGGAATGCGAAGTGTGAGCAAGTTGCGGCAGTTGGCAAATGCCAGCATGTTCACACGCGATACATCCTCATTGATTTTCACCGAGTTCAAATCACTGTTCACAAAGGCATAGGGCTTGAGGGCCACGACTCCATTGGGCAACACAAGGTTGTGAACAATACTGCTCTTGATGGACAGTTGATGGGCATAGTACAGCGGATTGGAACGGCCATTATCGCCATCAAAGTCAATGGCGCACCACGATGCCTCGCTGGCCGCTATCACCTGCTCCAATCCGGTGCAACCCAAAAAAGCATCGGTTCTCACCCTGAGCACCTCGGGCCCAAAACGGACCAACTGTAGCGACGTGCACCACGCAAAAGCCTCGTAACCCACTTCCTGGACGCAGGGCCCCAGATACACCGACTTCAGATCCCCGCAATCATAGAATGCGTGCATCGCAATGCCCGTAACGCGGAAAGAGCCTTTGCTCGTACTCACCCACTCGGGCACTGACACATGGCCACTGTAACGGCGGCCATTCTCCAGCGCAATCACTGTGGCTGTGCGCGACGTTGTGTTGAACTCATAGTTGATGCCTTCAAACTCGGTGGCAGGCGCAGCAATCACCGCCAGCCCCCACAAGGTGAGGGCCAGCAATGTTTTGCTTATGGTGAGTGCTGCTTTGGGCATGGTTTTGTGTGATAACCTTACCAGATGATGGCGCGCTGCTCAGGAGCAAGCCACATCTTGTCGCCCTCGTGGATGCCGAAGGCATCGAAGAAGGTGTCAATGTTGCGCAACGTGGCGTTCACACGGTAACGGCCTATGGAGTGTGGGTCGCTCTTGGTCTGCTGGAAGATGGATTCCTCGGTGGCATTCTCTGCCCAGATGCGGCCATAACTCAAATAGAACCGCTGTGCGGGCGTGAATCCGTCGATGGGCTTGCCTTCCTTGAACTGGTGCGTCTGACGCAACGCATCGTAGGCTATGCGCAAGCCGCCCTGGTCGGCAATGTTCTCGCCCAGCGTCAAGTGTCCATTGGCGTGCTGGTCTTTCACCACAACGATTTGGTCGAACTGTGCGGCGAGTTTCTCGGCTTGCTCGGTGAAGCGCTCGGCATCGGCGGCCGTCCACCAATCGACCATGTTGCCCAGGTTGTCGAAGTTGCGGCCTTGGTCGTCAAATCCGTGGGTCATCTCATGCCCAATCACCACACCGATAGCCCCAAAATTGGTGGCATCGTCGGCATTCACGTCAAAGAACGGCGGCTGAAGGATAGCGGCGGGGAAACAAATCTCGTTGGTGGTGGGATCGTAATAGGCGTTCACCGTCTGAGGGGTCATTCCCCATTCTTCCTTGTCCACAGGTTTACCCCACTTGTTCAGGTTGCGGCGGGTCTCATAGATGGTGGCCGCCTTCACATTCTCGTACAGCGACTTGTTGGCATCAACGGTCAGACCGCTGTAGTCACGCCACTTGTCGGGATAGCCTATCTTCACCTTGAAGGCATTGAGTTTCACCAGCGCATTCACCTTGGTGCTGTCGCTCATCCAGGTGAGCCCGGCAATGTGTGCGGCCAGCGACTTGCGCAGCGCACTGATCAGTTTGAGCATTTTCTCCTTGCTGCCGTGGGCAAAGTACTTGTTCACATACAACTCGCCCACAGCCTCACCGAGCAGGCCGTCGGGAACGTTGATGGCACGTTTCCACCGTGGGCGGCGTTCTTGCTGGCCTCTGAGCAGGCGGCCATAGAACTCAAAATCGGCCTGGCCAATCTCATCACTCAGTCGGCCAGCCGAGCCGCAGATGACAAATCCGCTCACATAGTCCTTGATTTGCTGGTCAGTCAGTGTGGTCATCAGTTTCTGCGCCACGGCCATCACCTTGGGCTCTGTGAGGATCACTTGATCCACATCCTTCAGACCCATCCCGTCGAAGTACTGCTGCCACTGGATAGCAGGATAGTCCTGTTGCAATTGGGCCACTGACCGCAGATTGTACAGTTTGTTGTAGTCGCGGGCCTCGGCACGGGGCATCGACGCCTCGGCAAACTGATACTCGATGTCGTAGATGGTCTTGGCGGCACGCTGGGCGGCTTTCTTGCTGTAACCGTGGAAACGGAACATTTGCGCCAAATACTTCCGATAGGCCTCTTGTATCTTGCGGCTGTCGGCATCGGTGTTCAGGTAGTAGTCACGGTCGGGCAAGCCGCTGGATCCACCGCTCATCCACACCATGTTGGCATCGCTGTTCTTCAGGTCCACCTCGATGCCAATCCCGAAGAAGGGGTTGCCGTTCTCCAGGTGTTGCTTGACGATGAATGGGGTGAGGTTGGAGCGCTGGAAGGTGGCTATCTCGGCCAGGTCGGCCTTGACCGGGGCCACTCCCTCGCGGTTCAGCCGGTCGCTGTCCATGGCCAACTTGTACAAATCTGTCACTTTCTGTCCCACACTGCCCTGTTCATGCTGCGACTTGGCCAAGTCCAAAAACAGGTCGCGCAGTTGCTCGCGGTTTTGCTCGTAGAGCACATCGAAAACGCCAAAACTCGAATACTCGGGCTTGAGTGGATTGGCTTTCATCCATCCACCTCCGGCATACTCGTAGAAATCGTCTCCGGGGTTCACATTCAGGTTCATGTCGGCACGGCTCACGCCAGTGGTTTGTGCCGCCACGGGTTGTGCCGTCAGGCTCAGCAGGGCCACCATGGCCCATTGCACACTACGTAAAATATTCTTCATCTCTATGATTGTTTTTTGTTGATTTCACAAGTATAGCCCAGTTGGCTGATTTTGTCCATCACGGCCTGGTCGTCCACATCGCCTTCGACATAGGCTGTGCCCGTTGCCAGGTCCACGGTCACTTTCTTCACACCCTCGAGCGATGCGAGGCCGTTTTCCACATTGGCTTTGCAGTGATTGCACATCATGCCTTTCACTTGATACTGCTTCATAGTCGGTTGATTATTTTTTTTGAGTTGGTAAGATTTCACATATTTGGCGACCAGCGCCACGGCTATCATCGCCAACAAAGCCACCGAGCACACCGCATTCACCCACGACACGCCCATCGTGTGGTTCATCAGGTGACATGGCATGCTGGCGACAAACACTTCCCGCAGGCCGGGCCAGTAGTCCACCACCAGACCGAACCCCATGGCACCCAACACAATCGATGCCACATAGGCGATGGTGGCACGGCGACCAAAGGCCTGCCCCACAACGAGCAACGACGCCACATTGGCGGCAGGACCGGCCATGAGCATCACCAGCGCACAACCGGGGCTCAGGCCCTTGAGCATGAGAGCGGCGGCGATGGGAATGGAACCGGTGGCACAAATGTACATCGGCACGGCAATGGCAACGATAATCACCATGTTCAGCAAGGGGTAACGGGCATAGGTCTGGAAAAAATCATCGGGCACAAGCACTGTGATGAGGGTGGCCACCACCAAGCCCACCAAGAGCCAGCGCCCTATGTTCTGCATCATTTCAAAGAAGCCGTAACGCAGGGTCTCCAGCACCTTCTCTCCAAACGTGGACTTCACAGCACTGAATTCGTAAGTGGTGTCCTGTGGCACGTCGGGCAGTTCGCCTTTGCGCTCCAGCACGCCCACCGCTTTGCCTCCCGCCAGCGCAGTCACCAGCGCCGCCACCGGCCGAAGCACGGCAAACGGCAAGCCCATCATCGAGTAGGTGGCAGCGATGCTGTCCACTCCTGTCTGCGGGGTGGCGATGAGAAACGAGGTGGCAGCAGCACGCGATGCTCCACTGCGTCTGAGCGACACAGCTGTGGGCAACACTCCGCACGAGCACAAGGGCAACGGCACGCCAAACAACGCAGCCGCAGTCACCGACTTCATGCCGGTCCCTGCCAAATAGCGAGAGTATACCGCCGCAGGCACAAAGGCATGGAGCACTCCCGCTATCAGGAAGCCCAGCAGCAAATAGGGCGACATCTCGTTGAGCATGGCCACAAATGCGGTCACATAGTCCATTCTTGCAATCCTCCTTACAATTTCGCGCACTCATGCGCATTCTTGCATGCGTCGCGCGGCGTTCATTATTAATAACGCAAAAGTCAGCGCAAAATTACATAAAAGGATTACAATGCGCAATCGCCCACCTCTCCCGATGCAAAAACTCCCATGACGGCCAAGAGGCGTTTTTTCGTTTTTTAACGGTCTGGGCACCCAGCACCATGCCTATTTTCTTGCATATCAACAAGTAGCACCAAAACCTCAATCGGCATGGAAAAAGGGCCGAAATCTTAAATTATGCTATCACTTGTTTATTTTAATTATTAAATTTTGTTATTTGAGCTAAATGGCCTACCTTTACGCACTCAAAACGAGATTGTATGATTAAATACATATGCATCTATCACTAACTTTTAACAATATTAAACAACAATGAGAAAGTTTATCTATGCCATGCTTGCCTTGATGATGCCCGCATCATTGATGGCCAGCGAAGCAAACTTGAAAATGCCTCAAGGATTTGCGCAAGACAGCGCCACAAGCGTCCTCTACTGGGGCTTCTTGGTGGTTGTGCTGGGAATGCTGTTCGGTTACTGGCAATTTCGCAAGGTGCGCAGTCTCAAAGCGCACAATTCGATGCTCGAGATTGGTAATGTCATTTTCAAAACCTGCTCTACCTATCTCAAGCAGCAAGGGAAATTCCTGGCAATCCTGTTCGCATTCATTGGCGTTGCCGTGTTGCTTTACTTCGGCGTGCTCGAGAAAATGCCCATTCCCTCGGTGCTGCTCATCCTGGGATGGACGGTGATTGGTGTGCTCGGTTCTTATGCCGTGGCGTGGTTTGGAGTGAGAATGAACACCTATGCCAACAGCCGCATGGCGTTCGCATCGCTCAAGCGTCAACCCCTGCAATTGCTCAACATCCCGCTCACAGCGGGCATGAGCATCGGCATTTTGCTCATCTGCGTGGAACTCGTGCTCATGCTCACCATCTTGCTGTTCATGCCTGAGGACCTGGCGGGCAGTTGCTTCATCGGTTTTGCCATCGGTGAGTCGCTCGGTGCAAGCGCACTGCGCATCGCAGGTGGTATCTTCACCAAGATTGCCGACATCGGCAGCGACCTGATGAAGGTGGTGTTCAAGATTGGCGAGG
>CACZNP010000004.1 GCA_902782545.1 uncultured Bacteroidales bacterium | reverse complement strand
TGCCGCTCAACAAGTCGGCAGCAAAGGTCGTTGGCCAATGCTGCCACTTGTTGACTGTGGGTTACCAGTGTGTGGTACAATGGTGTGCCAGGCTCGTAAAAGCGGCAAATTATTTCGTTACAGTCGATCATTCAAGAATCATGACCCATCCGTGCTCATCGGGATAGTCGCCCCTCTGAATGTCGCGCAGGCGCTGCATGAGTTTGGTCACCACAGGTCCCGCCTTGTCGGGTGTGCCAAAGGTGTAGTTCACACCCTTGTCATGGTCCTCGATCAAGTAGATGGGTGCAGCCACGGCAGCGGTTCCGCACTCAGCGGCCTCGTCAAGGGTGGCGAGTTCTTCCACATGAATGGGCCTGCATTCCACCTCCATGCCCATGTCGAGTGCAATTTGCTGCAGGCAACGGTTGGTGATGGACGGCAGGATGGATCCCGATTTGGGAGTGATATATTTATTGCCCTTGATTCCGAAGAAATTGGCCGGGCCACACTCATCGATGTAGAGTTTCTCTTTGGGGTCGAGGAAGAGAGCGGCGGCATATCCGTTGGCCTTGGCACGTTGAGTGGCTTGCATGCCGGCGGCATAGTTGCCACCCACTTTCCACCGTCCGGTTCCACAAGGGGCGGCGCGGTCGTAGTCGCGGTAGATGACCACTTGTGTGGGCTTGAATCCGTGCTTGAAATAGGGCCCCACGGGCATGACCATGACCATGAACATGTACTCAGTGGCAGGACTCACACCGATGCGTGGCGAGAGGCCAATCTCAAGAGGCCTGATGTAGAGCGAACTGTCGCAGCCATAGGGCGGGATGAAGCGCTCGTTCATCTTCACCACCCGCTTGATCATGTCGATGAACAAATCCTCGGGGATGGGCTCCATCATGATGCCTGCGGCACTGTCGCGCATGCGGCGGGCGTTCTCCTCGGGGCGGAAGATGCGTATGCGCCCGTCGGCTCCACGGAATGCTTTCATCCCTTCAAAGACTTGCTGGCCGTAGTGCAGACATGTGGCGGCAATGTGCAGCGGCAGGTTCTCGTCGTCATGCACTTCCACTTCACCCCACTTGCCATCCTTGAAGGTGACACGCAGGTTGTAATCCGTCTTCATGTACCCAAAGGGTAAGGTTTCCCAATCAATGTTTAAATTTTCCATATCTCTATATTAATTAGTTAAGCGTGATACTCGTTCAAAGTGCCACTTTTTGTGTCAGGTTTCCAACCTTCACGATGTAGATGCCTCGTGCACCGATACGCAGTTCGCTGACCCCGGGATTGAGCGTGGCCATACTCACGTTTTGCCCCAGAATGGTGAACACGCGCACGGTGATGCGACGTGGGGTGCGCACAGTGATGACTCCGTCCTTGCCAGTGATTTCCACGTCCACGATGCGTTGCTCTTGGGCAGGGGTTATGGGTAACTCACGCCATTGCAACTGAGCGACGGCCACATTGCAAGTCAGCAGCAATCCTGCAAGCCATATGAGGCATTTTTGTTTCATCGTTATCGCAAAATTACACTTTTTTTTAGAACCCTCCAACACAGAAACGTTTTTTCTGAAAAAATGTGTTGCCGTGGGTGCTACGACGGCCTGGTTCAAGGCATTCTGTGAAGCAGGATATCGATGCCCGTCTGCTGGCACACCCAGTTGAGGAAGGCGATTTCGCTGTCGTCAACCCGCTCGTCGGCATCGATGATGCGGGTGAGCAGTTGTGCCACAAAGATCTTTTGCTCATCGTTCATGCAACGGGTAATTTCGACGGCAAACTGAACATCCAGAGCCCGTCCAACGTTGAAGATGTCGTCGGTGATGGCCAGTTCGGCGTTGATGAGGTTGGACACGCGCATCTCTTGAAGATTGATGTCATTGTCCACATTGATCATCTCAATTATCAGGCTCACAATGGCCTCCTTTTGAGTGTCGGTGAAGTTCATCTTGGTTGACATGTTGCAAGGTTGTTTTTTCGCAACAAAGTTACGGGTAAGTGAGCAAAAAAGCAAGTTTACTTGCATTTTTTAGAACGTGAGTAACTTAATCTCCCCCTCTCAGTCAAGAGGGAGTGGCACGCAGTGCCGAGCGAGTGCGCCAAACAGCGGAGTGTACCAACCCAAGTGGAGTGTTTACAAGAAAAGTTTTGCCGACAAAGTGGATGGTTACAATAAAATTGGTTATCTTTGTATCGCATAATAGCGGGTGCCGGCCGGAAGCACTTGTGGTGACAGCCCGTCTCGTGAAAATGCACCGTTTTGCGACAAATGATTGAAAAACTATAAACCAAAAACGTAATTACTCTATGAAAAGGATTCTTATCGCTATTGTGTTGCTGGCTGCCATTTTAGGCATTTGCTGGTGGCTGATGCCCAACAAGCAGTCGGTGGTTGCCGACGAAAACGCTCCTGCATGGTATGAGGACATGGATGCCCTCCAGGCCGACTTGGACTCGGCTATTGCCGAGGTACAGAAGTTTGACACTACCAAAATTTCGCATTCGCTGATGCCCATCCGCAAAGACTATCCCGGTCAGGAATGGGGCACCTTTGACGGTCACGATATGGTTTTGGTGGTGACTTTGGTCGACTCGAGCAGAATGGAGAAATTCTTTGGCCGTGACGATGTGTACCGCATCGACCGCGAGATGGGTACGTGGGTATCGCTGCCCGCCGACTGGGTGAATCGCAACGCCGCATTCGAGGGCCTGGACAGTGTGGCCGCACACATGCGACTGCTGCAATTGTTTGGCCTCAGCCCCGACTGCGACTACGACATCATGGTGAAATTCTATGCCGACCCGGCCGGAATTTTCCGCCCGGCGCATGATCCTGACATTACCACAACGACGGTGGGTATGGAGTTCCCAAGTCATTTCGACGACAATTTCAACGTGGGTGAAACCCACTTCCGCGAGTGGTACCGTTACAGTGTGGAAGCCGCCTACGAGGACGACAGCCCGCTGCCGTGGACACAAATGGGTTATACCTACGACTGGCACCGTGGAGCCAACCATGTGGGCCTTTCGGAGTACATCGTGGGCCACCACACCCTCATCAAGGTGAAATCGCGCGAGACGGCCTGGCAGTTTGTGCAAAATCTTTTCAAACCGCAAAACTGATAGGCAACCACCTTTGCGGCATCAAACAACAAGCGGGGAGACAGTTCAAAACGTCTTCCCGCTTGTTGTTATGGGCACACGGCTGTGTTCCCGCACCCTTCTATGTCTCAAATGTTTTGGCTACCAGTTTCAGGGAGTCGATGATGTCGATGCCTTGCGGACAATGTTCCTGGCACTGCCCGCACTCAATGCATTCGCTGGCCCGTGAATGGCTCTTGGCCAACACGTTGTAGTACATGCGGGCATTCCCCAGTTGTTTGTCGTCGCCAAACTGGAATGCCTTGTTGTACACCTCGAAGTACTCAGGAATGCAGATGCCCTGTGGGCACCCCTCGGTGCAGTAGTGACACGACGTGCACGGGATGGCGATGGAATCATTGATGATGCTTGCCACTTGGTGAACGATGGCCCGCTCTTGGTGATCCAGGGGCTTGAAGTCGCTCATGAACCCGGTGTTGTCGTCCATTTGTTCAAGGTTGCTCATTCCACTGAGCACGGTGAGCACGTTGGGCAGCGAAGCGGCGTAGCGGATGGCCCACGCAGCCGGGCTGGCCTGTGGGTCGTGAGCCTGAAAGAGCCGCTGGGCAGCGGGCGGCACATGGGCCAGGCTGCCTCCTTTCACAGGTTCCATAACAATGACCGGCTTGCCCGCCTTGGTGCAGATGTCGTAGCAAGTGTGCGCCTCAATGGAAGGGCTGTCCCAGTCGATGTAGTTGATTTGGAGTTGAACGAACTCGGCTTCGGGGTGCGCATCGAGTATGCGCTGGAGCAGTTGTGAGTCGCTGTGGAAAGAGAAACCGATGTGCCTAATCCTTCCCTCGGCTTTTTTCCGTGCCAGGAAACCGAAGCCATCCACGCGTTCCATGCGGGCATAGTAGTCGTGGTTGAGCGCGTGGAGCCAATAGTAGTCGAAATAGTCCACCCCGCACCGTTGCAACTGCTCATTGAAGATGCGTTCCATGTCGTGTTCACTGTCGATGAGCCAGCAAGGCATCTTGTCGGTGACGGTGTAGCGGTCGCGTGGGTAGCGCTCGGCCACGGTCAGCCTGAAGGCCTCCTCACTGCGCCCGTTGTGGTAGGGATAGGCCGTGTCGAAGTAGGTGAATCCGCGCTCCATGAAGCGGTCCACCATCCGCTTGGTTGCCTCGATATCGATGCTGGCCAGGTCGCTGGCATCGTGCAAAGGCAACCTCATGAGTCCGAAACCCAGTTTTTTCATGGCCGTTTCACTTGTTGAGCAAATATTTCAGAACCAGATACCCCCCAATCACCTGCACCAGCATTCCAGGGATACCCATCCTGAAGTCGGTGAGTCCTGCCGCCCATGAGCCTTCGATGAGGCATTCGGCCAACGAACCCAGCACCTGGTAAGTGAGCACCACGGCCAGCAGCAAGGGTATTGTCACACGGCCCGTGCGGTGGGCCACCAACGCAGCCGCCACTGCCAGCACCACCGATTTGACCAAGATGGCCGGCAGTGCTGCCTGGGCAGGCATGCCAAAGAGCAGTGAGTTGACTAGCGGCGACAGCACGGCGACGAGGATTCCCACCCGCCATCCGTACTTGTAGGCCCCAATCAATGTGAAAAAGTAGATGGGCAGCCAGATGTGCCCACCGTTAGGCATGAGGTGGCACAGTTGCGGCAACAGCAGGTTGCCAACAATGAACAAAGCCGCAAACAGGAAAGAACGGCTTTCCCGGTAGTGTAGCGAATACAGATTAACTGTTGTCATGAGAAAATGAATTGTTTGGTGTTACTTGTGTTGGGCTGCCTGGGCACGTTCTTGGAAGTGCCTGCGAAGCAGCGTCTCGATGTCGTGAGGAGTGGTTACCGGTGCCACGATCTGTTCCAGCGGGCAACGGTTGTCGCCGTCGGGGATGACGATGCGGTCCACCAGCAAGCCGCAGGTGTGGGAAATCCCGGCTTGGTCAAGGACAGGAACCGCCCGACGGCTCATCACCTGGGCATACACCTGCCGCACCCCACCCACG
>CACZNP010000003.1 GCA_902782545.1 uncultured Bacteroidales bacterium | reverse complement strand
TCCTTGCCGCTGCTCAGGTTCTTGATGAACACAAACACGTCCTTGCTCACGATGCGGTACATGGTCTCAGGGTCATAGTTCTTGAACGTGCTCCACCGCAAATCGTTGAGGGGCACATCATGGTCGGTTTCCGGATTGTGCCACGAACCGTAGGCGAAGGTGGGTTCCTGCACTGCCACGCCGAAAGCGTTGGCATTGGCCTCCTTGGTGCGCTGCGCGTCGTCGAGCATTTTCATGAAGAACAGATAGGTCATCTGCTCGAGGATGGTTATAGAGTTTGTGATACCCCCAGTCCAAAAGGTGTCCCAAATGCTGTCGATACGGTTTTTGATCTCGCCTGTTATCATAGTCAGTGTTCTTTTCGTAGTCCCACAAAGATACAACATTTTTGAGGATTTGTAAAATCATCTTTTTGTGAACAAATGCGCAAAAAACGGTGGCTCATGCCGGCCGGGGGGTGGGTGGTTTGTTTTCTTGGGCACTTTTTTGTATTTTTGTGGTCTTGATTCATCCATTATGGCCAATGTGACTCAACACATACGCATCCAGCGGCCCGAACTGTGGACGCTGCAACTGCAGGTGGAGCGGGAACGCATCCGCTACACGCTGCACAACGC
Source organism: uncultured Bacteroidales bacterium (assembly GCA_902782545.1). Lineage (GTDB taxonomy): Bacteria > Bacteroidota > Bacteroidia > Bacteroidales > Muribaculaceae > Sodaliphilus. The sequence continues at coordinate 4,749 of CACZNP010000003.1, read as the reverse complement.
CCAGGAGGAGAACTCGCTGCTGTGGGGCGACATCCCCATCGACAACTCGGTGGGCGATTATCTCAAGGCGGTGGAGAACGCCGTCTACGACAATCCTGCCCTGCTCGACGACTACCCACAGGTGAGGGTGCTGGTCCACAGCAACCACTTTGTGGTGATGCCGCCGTCGTGCGACGAGGACCAGGCCCGGCAGTTGTTCGACACGGCATTCCCCGAATGGGACGGCGACTACGCCGACTGCCTGTTGCCGCAATGCCAGGTGCGCCTCGCCTACGGCACGCAACGGGGACTCATCGGGTTCTTGCAACGCACGTTCAACATGCCTGCCATCTACCATCACCTCTACCCGCTGTGTGAGCATTTCAATGCGGTGAACCAGGGGTCGAGCATCTCGCGCATGTTCCTCAACCTGCGGCACGACAGCATGGACATGGTCATTTACCGCAAGGGACGGCTGCAGATTGCCAACACCTTCGCCTTCCGCTCGCTGAACGACGCGGCCTACTTTGCACTCCACGCTTGGGAAAGTTGCGACCTGAACAGGCAACGCGATGAGTTGCAACTGGCAGGCGACCACGACACGCGCGACCAACTCGCACCCGAACTGCGGCGCTTCATTGCCTATGTGATGCCCGCCATCTATCCGGCACAAGCCTTGCGGCTGAGCCACGATGCCACACAAGCCTCCATCGACTTGATATTCCTTGCCCTATGCGAATCATAAGCGGAAAATACGGACGGCGACGCTTCGACGTGCCCACCAACATCACCGCGCGACCCACGACCGACATGGCGCGCGAGAACCTGTTCAATGTGTTGGGAAACCTGATGGACTTTGAGGGCATCACCGCACTGGACCTTTTTGCCGGAACGGGAGCCATCAGTTTTGAGTTGCTCTCACGAGGGGCGGCCAGCGTTACTGCAGTGGAAACTTCGCGCACACAGGTGGTATTCATCAACAAGGTGTGCGGCCTGCTCCACGACAACAACCTCACGGTGGTCAAAGGCGACGTGTTCCGTTTTGTGGCTTCCTGCTCGCGACAGTTCGATTTCATCTTTGCCGACCCGCCCTACGACCTGCCCCGCTTTGCCGAGGTGCCCGCACTGGTGCTCAACTCGCCCCTGATGCACGAGGGCAGCATTTTTGTGATGGAGCATCCACGCGAGCACGACTTCAGCGCGATGCCTCATTTCCTGCAGCATCGCGTGTACGGCAAAGTGAACTTCACCATTTTCGCCAAATAAAACCAAGTGAGCCTTCAGAAACTAAAAAAGCAGCATCCCCGACGGGACGCTGCTTGATATTTTGCTGTGTGGAGAAAAAGTCACAGACGGAAAGCGATGGGCAACACCACCCGCACAGGCACGGGACGACCGGCCACCTTGCCGACGGTCCAACGCGGCATCTCGCTGATCACGCGCATGGCCTCACGGTTGAGCGACTCATCGTTGGCACCACGAATGACGCGGATGTTGCTCACCTTGCCATCGGTACCGATGATGAAACTGCACAGCACACGGCCCTGCACCTTGTTTTTGTAAGCATGATAGGGATATTCACGGGTCTGGTTGATGAAGTTGATCAGGCCATGCTCACCACCGGGAAACTGCGGCTGCACATCCACATAATCGAACTCATATACCTCGACATAGGCCTGTTGTGCCCGTGACAATGGGTTCACCGTAGTGACATGGCGAACTTGCGCACCTGCTTGCAGCAGCGCAAACGAGACGAACATCAACAAGGAAAAAGCACGTAAAAATCGATTCATACGCAGCAATTCGTTTGAAACTTTGTGCAAATATAGGACTCTATTTGCAATTGTCAATACAAATGAGTTTAAAATTGTAAATGATTAATATTGTTTCATCAATTTTTACAGATTGGCTCCTTGATACAAAAAAAGTGTAAATGAAACATACTAATCACCCCACAAAAGCCGTTATTATCTATATCAATATGCGAAAACCGAAAGAATGAAATCATTCACACGATATATTGCTGGGTTGCTGGTTGCATGCTGCGCGATGGCAGCAACTGCACAGGACGGAAGCACCGCCTACCAGTTCCTCGACATCAGCCCGTCGAGCCATGTCTATGGCTTGGGTGGGCACCAAGTCGCACTCATTGACGACGACATCAACCTGGTGCAACAAAACCCCGCGTTGCTGGGACCCGAGTTCAACAAACAAGTGGGACTGAGTTACATGAGATATATCGGGTCGACCAATTTCATGGGAGCCCGCTACGGACAAGGAATCACCGACCACAACGCCTGGGGCGTGGCCATCCAGTACTATGGCTACGGCAACATTGAGGGATATGACGCCGAGGGAGTGTCGACGGGCAAATTCAACGCGCGCGACATGGCATTCAGCGCCACCTACAGCCACGACATCAGCAACTACTTTCGCGGCGGCATCACGCTCAATTTCCTCCATTCCAAGTATGACGAATTCTCTGCAGCCGCCATCACTGCCGATTTGGGCGTGAACTACTACGACCCCGAGCATGAAGTCTCGTTCTCGCTGGTGGCTCGCAACCTGGGTGGTCAGGTGAAAAAATTCAACGACCGCAAGGAGAGCCTGCCGTGGGACATCCAACTGGGCTACTCGCAAATGTTCCACTCCCTGCCCATCCGCATCGCCGTCACCGCCTATGGACTCAGCAAGTGGAACCTGCCGTACTATGAGCCGGCGGACAAGAACAACACATCATCGGCGCTGGTCAAGCGCGATTCGTTTGGTCGCAATCTCATGCGGCACTTGGCTTTCGGACTGGATGTGGTGCCCAACGAGCGCATGTACATCGGCATCGGTTACAACTACCGCACACGCACCGACATGAGTACCTATCACCGCAACATGTTGTCGGGATTGTCCATTTGCGCGGGCTTGCGGGTCAGGGCTTTCGGATTTGGCGTGGCACTGGCGCAACCTCACAGCAGCGCAACCACTTTCATGTTCAACCTCACCACCTCCATCAGCGAACTGATGCGGTAATGAGTTGTGCCTCGCCCCGCAATGTCAAGGGGGCAGCCTCGGCGGGTACCAGGATGGTCTCACCGCGGCGCACATGGGTTTCGTGACCGTCGGGCGACACGGCCACCGCCTCACCGGCAATGCACATCACAATCAAGAACGAATCGAGTTGGTTGCACACCACAGGAAAATCGCGGGTGAGCACGTGGCGCCACACCTGGAAATAGGGGCACACCATCAACCGCTCACTGCCGGCAGTGTCTTTCGCACCATAGTGGAGGCAGTAATCATCGGCCACATTGAAGTCGATGGCCTCACGGGCCAACTGCGTGTGCAACTCACGGGGATTTCCCATAGGGTCGCAGCGGTCATAGTCATAGATGCGGTAGGTGATGTCGCTCGTTTGCTGAATCTCGGCCACAAAGTTGCCGGCTCCGATTGTGTGTATGCGCCCCGACGGGATGTAGAACACATCGCCCCGGTGCGACTCGTGCAACGCCACCACGTCCATGATCGACTTGTCGGCCACCCGACGCTCATAGTCCTCGGTGGTGATGGGTTGCGACAGCCCGCATCCAATTCGCGCGCCGGCATCGGCATCAATCACATACCACATCTCGGTCTTTCCCATGGCATTGTGCCTGCGCCGGGCCAACTCATCGCCTGGATGAACCTGCACCGACAAGTCCTGACGGGCATCGATGAACTTGACCAGCAAAGGGAATGTGGACCCAAAACGCCTGTACACCTCCTCGCCCACCAGCGACCACTTGTAGCGCGCAATGAGTTCCACCAGCGAGCGCCCGGCATCGGGGCCACCGGCGACAATCGACTCGCGGCCCTCGACACCCGAGATTTCCCACGACTCGCCAATCATGCGCTGACGCGTCTTCAGGCCCTTGAAACGGACTATTTTGTCGCCGCCCCAAAGCACCGACTTGAGGTGTGGGCGGAATTTGAACGGATGCAACATCGCTGAAGGATAGTTTTTAGGACTGCTAATTTCGGGATTATTTTTTACATAATCGCACTTTTCCCGTCAAAAAAGGCTTTTTTACGGGTCATTGATGAGTCTTGCGGTCAAAATTGTCGATTTTTCCCATCAAATTCATGATTTGCCCACGCCGCCTGATCATGGCCGGCGTGGGGTGGGCACTGTCGCGCACCCGCGGATTGGGAAGGGTCACCGCCACCAGGGCCGCCTGTTTTTTGGTCAGTTGCGAGGCATGACGGTTGAAGTTGAGCCTCGAAACCGCTTCAATACCGTAAATGCCGTCGCCCATCTCGATGCTGTTGAGGTACACTTCCATGATGCGACGCTTGCCCCAAATGTTCTCAATCAAGACCGTGAAGTAGGCCTCAAGGCCTTTGCGCAACCAGTTGCGACCTGGCCACAGAAACACGTTCTTGGCCGTCTGCTGGGCAATGGTGCTGGCACCCCGCTCACGCTTGCCTTTTATTGCCTCGAGCCGGGCCTTGTAGATTTGCTCAAAGTCGAACCCTTTGTGCTGAAGGAACAAGTTGTCCTCGCTGGCCATCACCGCCTGGGGCACATGGGACGAGATGCTGTCGAGCGGCACCCACACGTGAGTCATGTGGGGGAAGTCGCCATGGGCAACCTGCTCAACACAGCGAATGAACATCAGCGGCGTGAAATAGACCGGCAGAAACTTGAGGATGACGACAGACAACACCGTCGACACCACAAAAAATATCAGTGCGTTGCGCACCCATCCCCCTATGGCTGTGGCAATCTGCTTCATGGCT
>CACZNP010000002.1 GCA_902782545.1 uncultured Bacteroidales bacterium | reverse complement strand
CTGGGGGAACAACGTGCCGCCATAGCCGCAGCCCGGGAAGATGTACTTGGGACCGATGCGGCTGTCGGTGCCCACACCATGACGCACGGTGTTCACATCGGCACCCACAATCTCGCACAGATTGGCAATCTCGTTCATAAAACTCACGCGGGTGGCAAGCATGGATGTGGCGGCATACTTGATCATCTCGGCCGTGCGGGTATCGGTATAAATGACATGGTTGTAGATGTGGTGCAGAATCGTGCGGTACAGGCGAGCCATGGCTTCGCGTGCCGAATCGGTCTCCACACCCACAATCACGCGGTCGGGCTTCATGAAGTCCTTGATGGCATTGCCCTCGGTCAGGAAGTCGGGATTGCTGGCAATGTCGAAGTTCACGTTCACGCCACGTTCGGCAATCTCACGCTCGATAACCTCCTTGACCTTTTGCGCGGTGCCCACCGGCACTGTGCTCTTGAGCACGAATACCGAATAATGGTCGATGCGCTGTCCAAACACGCGGGCAATGTTGAGCACGGGCGTGAGGTCGGTCGAGCCGTCGTCGGTGGGCTTGGTGTCGATGGCACAGAACACGTAGTCCACGTTGTTGAATCCCTTGTTGAAGTCGCTCACAAATCGCAGTCGTCCGTCGGCCACATTGCGCGAGACCATGTTTTCCAGTCCTGGTTCATAGATGGGTATGGCGCCATAGATAAGCCGGTTGATTTTCTGAGCATCGATGTCGACGCAAGTCTCATTCACTCCCAGCTCGGCAAAACAGGTACCTGTCACCAAGCCCACATATCCGGTTCCAACGATTGAGATATTCATATTGGGTAATGGTTGATTGTTTTTGCAAAAATACTCATTTTTTATCAAAAACTTGCTATTTTGCCAAAAAATCACTAAGTTTGCACTAATAAGTTTAAGACCTGTTTTTTATTAATCTCTAATTACAAAACACTTATGAAAAAGTATTTAGCAGAATTGGTTGGCACATTCGTGCTTACGTTCCTGGGTTGCGGCGCTGCCGTGAGTTTGAGTTGTGGCACCGACACCGCATCGGTGGTTGGCACCGCTATCGCCTTCGGTTTGGCTGTGGTTGCCATGGCTTACACCATTGGCGGCATCAGTGGATGCCACATCAACCCTGCCATCACGCTGGGCGTGTTCCTGAGCGGCAAGATGAGCGCCAAGGACTGTGGACTGTACATGGTGTTCCAGGTGATTGGCGCATTGCTGGCCGCTGCCGTGCTGTGCGCATTGGCTGGCTGTGACAGCGGGCTGGGAGCCAACCAGTTGCAGGAAGGCATCTCCCTGTCGCAAGGCATTATCGCCGAGGTGGTTCTCACGGCTCTGTTTGTGCTTGTGGTGCTGGGCGCTACCAGCAAGACCAACGGCGCTACCGGCAACTTTGCCGGCCTGGCTATCGGTCTGTCGCTCATCCTGATTCACCTGGTGGGCATCCACTACACCGGCACGAGCGTGAACCCCGCCCGTTCCATCGGCCCGGCTCTGCTGGCTGGCGGACAAGCGCTGACCGACCTGTGGATCTTCATCGTGGCTCCGCTGGTGGGTGGTGCTTTGGCAGCCCTGATCTGGAAGTGCATCAGTTGCGACAAGTGCGAGAAGGAAGAAGCCTAACCACTTCTGCATTGACAGTGTTCACCGCGGTGGCCCCCAGCAATGTGGGCCACCGCCTTTTTTGCCGCCCTGTCAGGGTAGAATTTGGCAGATTCAAGAAAAATACTTATCTTTAAAGCCGCAAAACCATTTTACAACAAAAGACTACTACTATGGGACTTTTCAAAGAAATCATCAACATGGCCACAGGCGCCAACCCTAATGGCGGCGCTATGATGGGAGGATATCCCGGACAACAGTTCCCCGGACAACAATACCCCGGACAGCAGCAACAACTACCCATGGGCGGCATTGCCGGATCGGTGGCGGGAGCCGTGCTGGGAGGCATGATGACCAAAGGTGTGGGAGGTGCTCTGGGCGGCGCACTCGGTGGAGCCGTGCTGGGCAATGTGCTGGGCAAACTGAGTGGCGGCCACCAGCAACAGGCGGTGCCACAACAAGGCCTCACAGGGCAATATGGCTATCCACAACAGCAGCAAGCCTACGGCGGATACCCCCAGCAGGGCTATCAGCAAGCGCCGCAACAGCCCATGAGCAACATGGCCGCCGGCGTGATGTCGGTCATCGGCTTGGCGCAAGGTGCCATCCCCGGACAGCAGCAACCCTACCAACAAGGCTATCAACAACCCTATCAACAATAACAACCATGGAACAACTAGATAAAGACTCGCGCGCTGTGGAGTGCATCATCCATCTGATGATCAAAACGGGACTGTTTTTTGGCTGCGTGGACGGCGAATATGCCGACGCAGAGAGGCAGTTCATTGAGAATTTCGCACAGCAACTGCAACAGGCAGGCCCCATCGACGAGGTACAAGATATTCTTGACCATGCCACCGACCACCAGTACACACTGGACGAAATCATCGCCGACACAAAGGCTCTGCTCGATGAATTTGACAGCCCCAACGAACGGCAGATGGTGACACTGGCGCTGTACCAGTTCATTGACAACGTGATCAAGGCCGACGGCGTGGAGCATCCCGCCGAGCACGAAGCCTTCATCGCCTGGGGAAAGGCTCTGGCAAACAAACCCGACGAAGAACCAACCACCCAATTATAAACCTTTACACTTAAAAAACTACAAACTATGGCTTACAAAATTATCGACATCGAGGGCGTGGGCGACGTTTACGCCGAGAAACTGATTGCCGCCGGCATTGAGAAAGTGGAGCAACTGCTCGACAAGTGTGCCAGCCCCGCTGGACGCAAAGCGCTTGCCGAAGCAACCGACATCAGCGAGAAACTCATCCTCAAGTGGACCAATCACGCCGACTTGTTCCGCATCAATGGCATCGGCCCGCAATTCGCCGAACTGCTCGAAGCCGCTGGCGTGGACACCGTGAAAGAACTCAAGCACCGTGTGGCCGCCAACCTGGCAGCAAAAGTGCTGGAATGCAACGAGGAGAAACACCTGGTTCGCCGTGTGCCCGTGGAGAAAGAAATCCAGAAAATGATCGACCAGGCCAAGGAATTGGAGCCCCGCATGACCTACTAACCGCAGGGGTTCTTGGCACTTGAAAGCCGAGGAGGTGGGCGTGTTCTTTCCGACACGCCCACCTCTTTTTGTCACTCGCCGCAACCACGTCCTCCCGTTCTTTTTGGTCCGTTTTTGGCATCAAATTATGATTAAAATGCCAGCACCGCAAACAACCAACCGGATTATTTCCTAACTTTGCACCCGTTTTAAAAACAACGAGCAGTACAAATGCCAAATTTATTTCACATAAAATACATTGAACAATGAAAAAGGGTATTATTCTTTTTGCGGCCACCTTACTGGCCTTGATCAACCTGAACGCTCAAAACAGTGTTGAGCCTTACTTTACCGCCGAGCAGTTGCCCGACCTCATCAAGTGCCTGCCGGCACCACCGGCTTTCGACAGCCCAGAGTTTACCAACGACATGATGCGCTTCTCATGGGGCAAACAACAGCGCCTCAATGCCGAACGCGCCGAGATAGCCAAGCGGGACGCCGTGTGGTCCTACGAGGCCCTGCTTGCCGAATTTGCAGTTCCTTTCGGTCTCAACATCAGCCGAAACGACACTCCCGAAATCTGGAAACTGATGGAAACCAGCCTCACCACAACCGATGCCATGCGCGTTGCACCCAAGGCTTACTATCACCGTCAGCGACCTTTTGAGCGCTTCGAGGACAAGATGCTCACCGATGAGGAAGACGAATTGCGTGGCGAGGGTTCCTATCCCTCGGGCCACACCATGCGTGGATGGGCCACCGCACTGCTCTTGGCCGAAATCAATCCTGCCGCTGCCGACACCATCTTTGCACGCGGATGGATGTACGGAGAGAGCCGGGTCATCGTGGGCGCACACTGGCAGAGCGATGTCGATGCCAGCCGCGTGGCTGCCAGCATCGGTTACGCCGCGCTGCACAACAGCCCGTTGTTCCGTGAGCAGATGGCCAAGGCACAGGCCGAGTTTTTGGAAAAGACGGGGCAAAAAACATGCTCTGGCCAAGACAACTGCAAGTCTCAAAAGTGTGACCATAGCAACTGCAAGTCTCAAAAGTGCGGCCATAGCAACTGCACCGCCACCGCGGGCGGCAAGAAAAGGGGTCACTGACGGAACAATTTCCCTACCCCATTTGCAAGAGGGGGAACTGGCTCGCACCATTGGCGGCGGGCAGAGGGGGAGTTCGGCGTGCTCCATTGGTCCCCAAACTAAGGTGAGGAACTATGTTACAACCTCTTTGGGTGTTGATGCACACCCTTGTTGTTGTTCAAAGGCATTTGTCACAATGTCACCTCACCGCACAGGTCACATCCCATGTACTTCTTGACCGTCTCGGCAGGCAAGCCCATACCAAAGAGATACATCAACTTGGTGATGGCGGCCTCGCTGGTAATGTCGTGACCGCTCACCACACCGGCTGCGGCCAGTGAGTTGCCTGTCTCGTAAAGGGTGGTGTGAACCCCTCCGTTCACACACTGCGTCACGTTCAGGATGACCACTCCGCGCTCCACTGCCTCGCGAATCAATCGGGTGAAGGAGGCATCGGTGGGCGCGTTGCCCGCGCCATAGGTCTTGAGCACAATGCCCTTGATGTGTGGCACCGACAACAGATGTCGCAAGGTTTCCTCGGTCATGCCCGGATGTAACTCCAAGAACATAACATGGGGGTCCATGGCGGTGCGCACCTTGAGGGGACGGCGCGACGGGGAACGGTACAATGCCTTGCGCTCAAAAGTGATATCGAGGCCGATGCGTGCCAACTCGGGGTAGTTGTTGCTGCTGAAAGCGTTGAAGTTGTCGGCACTCATCTTGGTGCTGCGATTGCCACGCCACAAATAATTCTCAAAGAGGATGGCCACCTCCTGAACCATAGGTTCGCCCTGCGCATCGGTGGCTGCCGCCACTTGCAAGGCGGTGATGAGGTTTTCTTCGCCATCGGTGCGAACCTCGCCAATGGGCAACTGCGAGCCCGTGATAATCACCGGCTTGTGAAGGTTCTCGAGCATAAAACTCAAGGCCGATGCCGTGAACGCCATCGTGTCGGTGCCATGCAAAACCACAAACCCGTCGAAGGCATCGTAATGGTCCTCGATGGCCTGTGCGATTTGAGCCCAGTGCTGGGGGTTCATGTTGGAACTGTCGATGGGTGGGTCGAACTGGATGTGGTCGATGTCGTAAGCCAACTTTTTCACCTTGGGCACATTGTCAATGAGGTGGGAGAAGTCGAAGGGCTGCAAAGCGTGCGTGACGGGATTCTCAATCATGCCGATGGTCCCGCCGGTATAGATTATCAATATCTTGGGTCGTGGGGTGGATGTGTTCATAGTTGCCGGTTTCTTGTCATGTTATCAACTGTCAATTCTCTTCCATCATGCGTTCTGCTCCTTCCTCAAAAGCCTTGCTGAAGAAAAGCACGTGGTAGTCGAGCGAGTTCACCCAGTAATCCCAAGTGTGGTCACCAGGCCTGACGATGAAGTCATGGGGTATTTTCTTCTTCATCAGCGCCTCGTGCAATCTCAAGTTCACCTCATAGAAGATGTCGTCATAGCCATCATCGATGATGATGTGCTGGCCGGGCTTGATGCGGTCCACCAAATTGATCACCGAATGGTCGGCCCAGCGTTGCTGATTGCTTGCCCAGGGACCCAAGCGCTTGTCGATTTTCCACTTGTCGGGGAACTTGGTGATGTCCACGCCACCGCTCATCGACCCCACCGAACCAAACACATCGGGATGGCGAAGTCCGTTCCACAGAGCGCCGTGTCCCCCCATGCTCAAGCCCGTGATGGCACGCATGTCCTTGCTGCGGAAAGAACGGTAGTGGTGATCCACATAGTCCACCAGTTCCTTGGAAATGAATGTCTCGAACTGGAACTTCGGATCGATGGGCGAATCAAAATACCAACTGTCCTGTCCGTCGGGGCACACAATAATCATGCTGTAGTTGCTTGCCAGGTCGTCAAGGTCGGCCTTGGTAGGCCAATTGTTATACTGGCCCCATGCTCCATGTAACAAATACAGCACTGGGAACAATTCTTCTTGCAAGTCGGGGTCATAGTACTGTTCGGGCACTATCACCACAGTGGTAATGGCGCGTCCCATCTTGGCCGACATCACTTGCACGGTATCGGCTTGCGGGGGAGCCATCAATTCCACGTCGCTTTCATCAACCTGTGGCCTGGGTTGGGCGCAAGCCGTGCCGCACACCAGCAACAGCATCAGCAAGGACAACGTAGGTCGTATCAGAATTCTCTTCATGGTTATAATCAGTTTATTGGCTATTCTTGGCAAAATTAAACAATCTGCGCGAGATGGCAAACACTGGCACAGCACTTTTTCACGAACGGTGACGCAGTTGCCAGAAGGCGACGGCAGCGGCTGCCGCCACGTTGAGCGAGTCCACATGATGACTCATGGGAATGCGCACCACATAGTCGGTCTGGGCGATGGTTGTGGCCGGCAACCCATCGCCTTCGGTGCCCATGACAATGGCCAGCCGGGGCTCGGCCATGAGAGCTGCGTCGTCGATAGGCACCGATTGGTCGGTCAGTGCCATGGCGGCAGTCTTGAACCCCAGTTGATTGAGTTCGCCGACGGGGCCTGCGAGCCACGTCCACGGCACCAAGAACACCGACCCCATCGACACCCTGACGGCTCGCCGGTTGAGGGGGTCGCACGATGTGGTGGTGAGCAGCACGGCATCAATGCCCAAAGCGGCTGCCGAACGGAAGATGGCGCCAATGTTGGTGGTGTCGGTCACGCCATCAATCACCACCACGCGCTGCGCATCACGGACTACCGCCTCGACCGATGGCAACTCGGGGCGACGCATGGCACACAACACTCCACGGGTGAGCGTGTAACCTGTGAGTGTGGCCAGCAGTTCACGGTCGCCCGTGTACACGGGCACGTCGTCACCGCACCGGGCAATGATTGCGGCGGCATCGCCATCGATGTGCCGACGCTCGCACAATAGCGAGACCGGCTTGTAGCCAGCATCCAGCGCAACGGCAATGACCTTGGGGCTCTCGGCAATGAATATGCCCTGCGAAGGCTCCAGACGATTGCGCAGTTGGGCCTCGGTAAGGGTTCCGAACACTTCTACCCCGGGATGAGACAACGATGTGATAACTTCAATTTTGGGCATGACGGCAAATGGATGTTTAGTCGACAGGGGCGCAAGCCCTGAACTTTTG
>CACZNP010000001.1 GCA_902782545.1 uncultured Bacteroidales bacterium | reverse complement strand
TGTTGTGACACACTTTCTGCGCCACTTTGTTTCTGCATTTATTTGAGAGATGCAGCCATGTCGGCCACTTCCTGCCTGAATTCTTTCTCGACCGACATGCGTTGTTCGATTTGTTTGCAAGCATGCAGTACAGTTGCGTGGTTGCGGGCAAGACGCAGGCCGATGTTGGTTGACGACAGTTGGGTTTCTTTTTTAGCAAAGTACATGAGCAACTGACGAGCATCGGAAATTTCGCGTTTTCTCGATTTGCCATAGAGTTGCTCGGTGTCGATGTGGTAGTGGTTTGCCACCACCTCGGCTATCAACTCAAAAGTGACTTGTCGTTTGTTGATATGCACCGAGTTGGAAATAACGGTCTTTGCCAAGTCCACTGTGATTTCCTGGTTGAGCATGGTGGCATGAGCCAGCAGCGACACCACGATTCCTTCCAATTCGCGTACACTCTCGGTGACATTGGTTGCGATATAATCGAGCACCTCGTCGGGTATCGACAGCCCATCTTGTGCCGCTTTCATGGCAAGCACCTCGCGGCGCAACTCATAGTCGGGCTTTGAGAGTTCCACAGTCATGCCCCACTTGAAGCGTGAAATGAGCCTGGGCACCATCCCATCCATTTCCGAAGGGCGGCAGTCGCTCGTCATGATGAGTTGTTTTTGGTGCTGATGCAAGTGGTTGAATATGTGGAAGAAGGTGTTTTGCGTACTGACCTTTCCGGCAAATTCCTGGATGTCGTCGAGCAACAACACATCAATGCTTTGGTAAAAATTGATGAAGTCATTGACCTTGTTTTGCTTGACGGCGCTGGTGTATTGGCTCTCGAACACTCGTGCAGTGAGATAAAGCACGCGCGCGCGGGGGTTGGTCTCCTTGATTTTAATGCCAATGGCCTGGATCAGATGGGTCTTTCCCACTCCCGTTGAGCCAAATATGAACATCGGGTTGTAGGTTTTGCAGTCAGGATTGGTGGCAATGGCCATACCTATGCTCACAGCAAGTTTGTTGCTCATGCTGCCGCAATAGTTCTCGAAAGTGTATCGCAGATTCAGTTGCGGGTCGATATCGTCGTATTGAACCGGAGCAAACGGGTTGCTGATTTGTGTCGGTTGTGTGGCCAGATTGGTTTTCAGCCGTGCGCTGATGTTGTCATTCTTAATGGTGACCTCGGTATCGGGCACATTGCTCACCACGTCGTATTTGTAGGCGAGTCGCACCTTGTCGCCAAACACACGCTTAAGTGTGTAGGTGAGCAGTGCGGGATAGGTTTCCTCAATGTAATCGATGAAGAATTGGGTGGGAACCTTTAGGATGAGTTTGTTGTCCTCAAAACTGATGGCCACAATGGGAGAGAACCAAGCATTGAATTGCTCGGCAGGCAGATTATCCTTGATGATGGCAAGGCAATCATCCCATAATTTTGTCACATTGTTGACCATGTAAGATTCGGTTTTTCGCGCTTTTCAGCAATACAAAATTGGCACTATTTTTTCAGATAAAAAAATGCCAAAAAAATTTGGAATTGTCGATTCAATTATAATGGCTTTGATTAACAATCGATTATGGCCGATACCTGATTCGTCGTCTTTTTGTGATTGTTTCGGTTGTTTAATTGCTTGTTTCTCAAGTGTTTTTTGCTTTTTGAGGGAATTGACTACCCTTTTTGATAAAAACACAAATGTTTGATTTTCTTGCGTTTTTCTTTGGCTCTGGAATATGGACATAAAAAAACGGAGAATCTTTATTTAGAATTATTTTAAATAAGGATTCTCCGTGGTGATTTCTTATCAGAACACCTTGATGGTGACGTATCGCTTTGGATTCTTCTTGATGTCGGTCAACAACGAATCAAGACTGGCCACGGCATTGTCTGCATTTTGATACAGCGATTTGTCATTGAGCAGCAGTCCCAGGCTGGAATCTTTGCTGTTCAGTTTCTTTGTGAGTTCCTGCATGTTGGCGATAGTGGCATTCAAGCCGTTGATGGTTGAGTCAATCGGCATGCTCTTGAGCGACGAGGAAAACTCGTTCAGATTTTGTGTCGTGCCCGTGAGGTTGCTTGTGATGCCGTTCACATTATTCATCACTCCCGGCACCGACTGGTTCAGTCGGTTCATGAGCAAGGTGAGTTGTTGTGAACTGCGTGCCAACTCAGCGGTGATTGCGTCAAGACGAGCCAGAGAAGCGGCCAGAGCAGGGCTTCCGGTGAGTTCATTCACGTTGCCCATGATAGAGTCCACCTTGGGAAGAATCTGTGTCACTTGTGGGAACACCTCGTTGTTCACACGGTCCATAAGTCCATACTTGGGTACCGACGAGATGCTGTCGCCCACATGAAGGTATACGTTGCTCTGTCCCAGTGTCAGTGCCAACGAAGCAGTTCCTGTGAGGCTGGATTCAAGTGAAATTGAACTGCCTGTTGGAATTTGGAGCCCCTTGTTCATGCTGAGCAGCACCTTGATTTTGTTGTTTGAGTAATCGTACTCAAGGCTGTGAACCTGCCCCACGGGAAATCCGTTGACGGTCACTGGCGCTGCTGTGACAAGTCCATGGACATTCTCAAAGTGAGCATAGTAGAAATTGGCAGGCTTGAACAGGTTGATGCCCTTGAGGTATTCAATGCCCCAATACAACAGACAAAGGCTCGCGATGATGGTTATCGCTATAGTCACATTTTTGTTAAAAATCGATTTCATCGTTCTGGAATTGCAATTTTGCCACAAAGGTAATACTTTGTTGTTTATCTTTTCCGAGATTGGGGCCAAAAAAACGAGAATTATGCACAAATAGGGTGTCGATTTACATTTTTTCCACTATTTTTTATTAATTTCGCAACAACAACCATCAATGATTTCACACTCATGGAAACACTTCACAACATTGGCAATTTGTATGGACTCATCGGTTTTCCGCTGGGACATTCGTTTTCTAAGGATTATTTCAACCACAAGTTCACAGGCGAAGGGATTGATGCCCGCTATGTCAACTTTGAGATAGAAGATGTGGGGATGCTCATGGAGATAGTGAGTGAGTTTCCCAATCTGCGTGGACTGAATGTGACTACCCCTTATAAAGAACAGGTGATTCCTTTCCTCACCTCGCTTGATCCCGATGCCGAGGCAATAGGTGCCGTGAATGTGATCCGTCTTGAGCGTGACGAAAAGTCTGGTGAAGTGGTGGGTCTTCGTGGTTACAACAGCGATGTGGTGGGCTTTGGCAAGTCCATTGAGCCGTTGCTCAACGAGCACCACAAGCGGGCCATGATCCTGGGCACTGGCGGTGCAGCCAAGGCGGTGAGCCATGCTTTGCGCAAACTGGGTGTGGAAGTGGAATTGGTGTCTCGCCGCAAGTCGGCGTCAACCATTGCCTACGAAGAAATCACCCGGGCCATGGTACAGTCTCACAAAATCATTGTCAATGCCACGCCGGTTGGCATGTATCCTCATGTTGATGACTGCCCCGATTTCCCGTATCGTTTCCTCTCTAAAGAGCACTTGTGCTATGATTTGATTTATAATCCCGACGAAACGATGTTTATGAAGCGTTCTCGTGAGGCGGGTGCTGAAACAAAAAACGGCCTTGAGATGCTCTTGTTGCAAGCCTTTGTTTCCTATGAGATTTGGCTCAAGGGCAAGTACGAATGATACTGTTAGCAACCCAAATGCACATTTACACAAAATATCAGGAATTTGGGCACTCGATTTGAGTCGCATTTCAAAGTCGCTGACATAATCCACCTAAATATGTCGCACGGAACATCCCATGTTTCAAATCCGACTTCATTCCTTTCGCGATTTCCCGTGCTGAGGATTTTGCTGCCCTTTGTGCTGGGTGTTGTTCTGTCGCGTTATGGCGTTCCGGGTTGGTTGTCATTGATATTGGCCTCGCTCGGTGTGTTAGGATATGTTGCACTGCTTGCATTGTCGCGAAGTCCTGACCGGCGTTACGCAATGCGTCCCCTGTTTGTTGTGCCCGTGTTCTTGGTTGCGTTGTCGCTGGGGCTGGCCACCGAGAGGTTGCATCGCCCCACTCCACTGGATGTGTCGTCGTTGAATGGTCGTGAATTGACTGTGAGAGTGAACGACGTGACCTATTCCGATTTTTCCATGTCGATTGACGCGTCGTTTTGTGGCCAGCCCCACGGTGTGAGCCATTTGTTGCTCACTACTCGGGGCTGTGACTATACCCTTCGTGCAGGCGATGTATTATCAATTCCTGGTTGTATCGAGGAGGTGACCAACAACGGTAACCCCGATGAAATAGACTATCGCCAATACCTTGCCGACAAGGGCATCGTGTACTGCGAGCATATTGACGTGCGTGAAATCAGAAAGACTGGTCATACCCATCATTTGGCATCCCACATGAGTGATATCAGACGCCAGTTGCAATCACTCATCTTTGCTTCGAAACTGTCACCTCCGGTCCAGAACTTTGTAGTTGCGCTGATTGTGGGCAACAAGCGGTTTCTTGACGACTCCACACGTGAATCGTTCTCACAAGCCGGTGTTGCGCACGTGCTGGCATTAAGTGGGTTGCACATGGGCATTATCACCTTGTTGCTGTGGTGGTTGCTGCTGCCGCTTGACTATTGTGGGCACCGCAAATTGCGTCTTGTTGTCACACTTGTCGCTGTCATGGCATTTGTGTGGTTCACCGGAGCGTCACCGTCGGTAGTTCGTGCGGCCATCATGGTGGCATTCTCTTTTGCTGGCTTGATGTTCTTTCGCCGGAATCATCCACTCAATGCGCTGTTTGTTGCGATATTGCTTATTTTGTTTTTCATGCCACAATCATTGTGGTCAGTGGGTTTTCAGTTAAGCGTTGTCACTGTGTCGGCCATTCTGTTGCTCGTCCCTTCGTTTGCAACCCTGCGCAGTCGTCTGTTGGCTTATGTGGTGGGAACGGTGGTCACCTCGGCAGTGTGCATGATGACAACAATGGCTCTTACCGCCTATTATTTTCATTCGATTTCTTTACTGTCGGTTATCGCCAATTTGTTGCTGTTGCCCCTGTTGCCTGTGTTTATGGTTCTTGCCGCGGTGTTTGTCGTGTTGTGTGCCTTTGGCCTGGAGTGGTCGTTGGTCAACACCTTGCTCACTTGGTGCCACAGCATTTTCACCCAAATCACTCAATGGCTGGCCGGCTTGTCGTTTTCCCATGTTGACAACATCTATGTGACAGCGTTTGCTGTGTGGGCTTATTTCGTGCTATTGTTGCTTGTGTGGTTATGGATTGGCCGTCGCAAACGTCGTGCAGGATTATTGGCATTGGCGGTGTTGCTGGTGATGATTGCTCACAGTTGGTGGGTGAGCGCATCCACACCCCGTTCAGGCCTTGTGTTATTTAACACCTACAACGCCACTCCCATTATGCGGTTTGATAACCATCACGCCCGTTTGTGGATTCCCGATAACGATGATTACGATTTGACGGCATTCAAGCGTCAGCATGTGGGATTTCTTGCTCATTACGGCATCACGTCGCTTGAAATGGAGGACCACCCTACCGCAACACTTGACCACGGATGCGTGCATCTCGGTGAGTATGTGATAGTGACTCGCCGTTTTCGAAAGCATGTGGACAAATTGCAGGAATTTTTGGGCACCAAGGGAGTGAAGCAGATTGTTCTTTCGGGTGATATTTATTACAAAGACCTTGCACGTCTGACAGGCGAGTTGGATAGTGTCGGTCTCCCCTACCACTCGATGAAACGCGATGGAGCGATTGCCGAATACAAGTGAACGGTCATTTCTTCTTCACCCGCCCGGCACATTGCCAATGGGTGACATAGTATCGTTGCTCCAGGTCGCTCACCACCACTCCGCGGGAGGATGACGCATGGACAAATTTCCCTTCTTTGAGATAAATTCCCACATGAGTGATTTTGCTGGTCTTGCCATTGTTGAAGAAAACGAGATCCCCTTCGTGCAAATCCTTCTTATGGATGTCTTTGCAGTTGTTCTCGTAGATTTTGGCTGAGTTCCGCTCCAACTGAATGCCATACACATTCTGATAAACCACCATCACCATTCCGGAGCAATCGGTTCCGTTGTGCGTGCTGCCTCCGTATTGGTAAGGAGTGCCCAGCCAACTTCTCAACTCTTTGTAAAGGTCTTTGTTGTCGTGACGGTCAAGTTTCACTTGCAAGGTTCTCCACTCGTCATTGATGGTGTTTTTCTGGCCTTTGGTCGATTCTTTCTTATCGTACTTGTAGTAGATAATATTGTCCTTTTTGTGGTGGCACGACGCAGTAGCCAGCGACATGGCTGTCGCCAGCACGAGGCACAGGATGTTTCGTTGACGTCGTGTCATGGTTCTTGACGCAAAGCGGGAGATGTATTAAACAATGTCTCATCTCCCGCTTCCGTTGAAAATCTTTATTCTTCGGTTTTGTTCTCTTTGGTTTCTTCGTCTTCCTCGAGTGCTTTGAACTCTGTGAAACCGGCATTGACCAAGGTGTTATACCATGTGACCACTTTCTTAATGTCGCTGGTGTAAACCCTGTCTTCGTCGAACTCTGGAAGAATTTCTCTGAAGAACTCGTGAAGTTGGGCTCCCGTCTTGTATTGTTCGGGGTCGAGAGTTTTTCCGTCAAACTTCTTGAAGATGGTTTCGAACACTTGTCCCAGAGGAACCTCCTCGTTGGCTGTATAGATGGCGATATCGCCCAATGAAATCACTTTGTCACGTCCTTGAGCGTTGAATCGTCTTCCATCGGCGAACCCTTCAACGATGAGACCGTTTTTCCCGTAAGCAACGAGCCGGTACAACCCCGGCTTGCCCGAAATGGATAATACTTTCTTTAACATGTTTGTCGTATTGTGATGTTTGAATTATTTAAGCAAGCAAAATTACTAATTATTTGTCAATCCCGAAAATTTAAATCGTTGAGAGCATCAACAATCTGTGGCAACAAGGCTTGCTGGCCATCGTTGAGCAGCACCACATCTCCGGTCATGGGTTCATCGTCGTGGGCTTGCGACTGGATGCGACGCAACACCTCATCGGGTGTGAGCCCGCTGCGTGCTGTCACTCGTTCAATTCGCTGCGCAACAGGTGCGGTCACATGCCACACCGTATCCACCATTGGACGCATTCCGCTGGTGTTGAGCAACGCTGTCTCGACAAAGGCCATGGGTGTTGTGTCCTTATGTGCCCATTGCACCACATAGTTCGCCACTGCAGGATGCACGATGGAGTTAAGCCGTTGGCGTGCCTCATCACTCGCAAACGCCACTTGAGCAAGATAGGGTCTGTTGACGTTGCCGTCAGACAGATAAGTGTTTGGGCCAAAAGCCGATGAGAGTTGTTGTTTCAGCGTGGGATCACTTGCCATGAGCGACCGCGCCAGGCTATCGGTATCACACACCGGATATCCCATGGTGGACACAATCCGAGCCACCATGCTCTTTCCGCTCCCTATTCCTCCTGTGATGGCAATCAGTTTCATCAGGTCAATACTTCTCGATAATGTATTCCACACTGTCGAGCGCCAGATGAACATCTTGATAGGATCCCGGTACCTCTCCCACCACAACAGGCACTTTGTCGGTCGACAAGTCGATGGAGTTGTAATCGACAACGGCGGTAAATTCGGTGTTGTGCATTTTGTAACCACTCATGGTTGTGCGGTAGAATGCTTGCACCTTCGATGGGAAGACAATCACATTGACATCTTTGGGGGCATTGCGCACCGAGATGTCGATGAGTTGGGTCTTTGTCACCATTTTTTCGATGGGAATCATCACCTCAATGCTTCGCGGCTCCACCACGGCGCCCTTGATGGGTGCAATGGTCACCTTGCGGTGCATGGTGTCGGTCAAGTCTTTGAGTTGAACCCGATAGGTGTATACCTCGGTGATTTTACTCAACGTGTTGCTGTCGCTGTAAACGAGGACCGAGTCTTGGCTCTTGACCACCGCTCCGTTTTGTGTGTAGAGCATGGCAGGCTCAATGTCGATGTCGAGTTCCACAGGCACCAATTTGCCAGGCAAATCGGTGTAACGTGCATTGATGGCTTCAGGCAGAATCGACTTGATTGTGGCAATGCGCGAGAAGAAGCGCGCTGCCAGTCTCTTGAGTTGTGAAGCGTCAACCTTGAATTGTCCGTTGCCATCGCTGTAGTCATCAAAGCGCAAGACAATGCGCGGTTGCCGTCCAAACAAGCGTTTCATGATGGCGCCCCCTTTGTCTTGCACATTCACGGTGATGGTGTCGGGTACTTGCGAGAGGAACCGCACATTTTCGGGCCGTCCGGTTATCTCGACAGCGATGCTGTATTCAATGGGGATGAAATTGTTGGCGGTTTGGAAACACCAAAAGATTGCCGCCACGACAACAAAAGAAAGGTATAGCAGCAAAGAGCGGGTTTTGCTCGGCTCCATGCGGCGGTTCAACAGTCTTTTCAGTTTGTCGGTAAGGCGGCTCATGAATCAATGGTGTTATCGATTGGTCACATCGGCGCCCGTCTCGGCCACATCCTGCATCGATTGGTAGATGGAGTTCTTGTCGATTTTGATTTTCACACCATCGGCGATCTCAAGCAGCACGGTGTTGTCCTTGATGTCTTTGATACGGCCATAAATCCCGCCGGCTGTCATCACCTTGTCGCCATTTTTAAGGCTTGAACGGAAGGCATTGATTTTTTTCTGTTTTTGTGACTGTGGCCTGATCATGAAGAAATAGAAAATTGCGATGAGAACCACAATCATGATGATGCTGCTCATTCCACCCATTGCATCGGCCGAAGAAGCGGCTTGTAGTAAAATTGAATTTAACATGATGTTTTATAATTTAATGATGAATAATCGTAATTTATGGTTTTATAATCTCACCTGAAGCACGCAACTTGACGACGGCCGCATTGAGGATGCCGTTGACAAACTGTCCGCTGTTGCTGGTGCTGAAGTTCTTGGCTAGTTCGATGTATTCGTTGAGTGTCACCGAAGTGGGAATGTTTTGATAACCGCGCAACTCGGTGAGGGCCATGCACATGATGATGCGGTCCATCAGGGCGATGCGGTCTTTGTCCCACCTCTGGCTCACCAAACTGTCGATCAAGTCATTGTTTTTCTCCATTTGCAGAATCGAGTCGATAAACAATTGCTCGCCAAAAATTCGGTCACCCTCATCCTTGAACATGGGCATGATGGGATTGGACTCCCCTTCCTCGATGCGACGGATGGTCTTGAGCACGAATTGTCCCATGATGTCAAAGTCCTCGACGCTCCAGAACAGAGATTTACTCTCAACCATCTCAGCCATGTCGGGGTCCGGGAAAATCACGTTTTTGAACAGGTCGCGCCACAATTCACAGTCGATGTCGATGCCATAGGAGTCACTGTTCATGTAGTGGATATAGTAATCACTGTTGAGAATCTTGTCCAGCATCATTTTCATGAAAATCACATCGTCTTGCCACGAGATGTGGTGCTTCTCAAAATAGGAGTTGAGAGCCTGATTGTCGCATAATTTTGCAATCAATTCGTTTTCAACAAATTTCATGTTGGGATTCAAGTCCTCATGGGTGGGCAGATACTTGTGCCGTGCATCGTCGAGACGGCGCTCCTGCATGTAGGTCAGGTCAATCATCAACTTGAGCAGGTAATGATAAAGTTCGTAGGACTTCTCAAAACTCTTGAGCAATTCCTTCTTGCTGGATTCAATACTTTGGTCTTCGCCTGAAACAACGTAGGAGTACAGAACCTGTACAACCTTGATCCTGATTAAAATGCGATTGATCATTACTCTAATGTTTTTTCTGAATGGACAAAGTTACGAATAAGTGAGTAAAAAGCCAAATTTATTTGAGTTGTCGGGCCCGTTGTGCCACCTCCTTTCGTGCAAAGGAGGAATTGCGACAAAGGAAATCATTCCACGGTTTGGTTATCGTTGAGGCGTTGCCGAACCACTTCATAGATCATGATGGCACCTGCCACCGAGACGTTCAGAGAGTTGATTTGGCCAAATTCCGGGATTTTCACTCTTGTGTCGCACAGTTTCATGATTTCTGGGGAAATGCCCTGGTCTTCAGAGCCCAAAACAAGCGCCACGGGTCCTGTGTAGTCGGCTTGGGTATAGAGAGTGGCGTTTTTGTCGCTTGTCCCCACAATCTTGAAACCGCTGTCACGAAGCAAGCGTATGGCCTTCACGAGGTTGTGCTCGCGGCACACGGGAAGGTGGTTGAGCGCACCTGCCGATGTTTTCACGGCATCGGCATTGACACTGACGCTGTTGTGGTCGGGGATCACAATGGTGTTGACCCCGGCACACTCGCAAGTGCGTGCAATGGCGCCAAAGTTTCGCACATCGGTCACACCGTCGAGCACAACCACCAAGGGGTTGATGCCCTCGTCATAGAGTTGCGGAATGACCTGCTCCAAGCGGTAATAGGTAACTGCAGCCAAAGTGGCCAACACTCCTTGATGATTCTTGCGGGTAATTCGATCGATGCGCTCCACCGGAACACGTTGCACGGGCACTTGCAGTTGTCGTGCCAAGTCGAGCATCGTGCCCAGAAGTTCGCCGTTCAGTTCTCTCTTGACAAGAATCTTGTCGATGTCTTTGCCGGCTTCGAGTGCTTCAATCACCGCATGAAGGCCGTAAATGAAATTCTTATTCTCTGTCATATATTATCGGTTGGTGGCAATGAGTGATTTCGCATTTTCGATGGCAGCCTCATTGAGGTCCTTGCCGCTGAGCATTCGTGCAATCTCGAGGACATGT
The DNA here is from genome assembly GCA_902782545.1 of uncultured Bacteroidales bacterium. Taxonomy (GTDB): domain Bacteria; phylum Bacteroidota; class Bacteroidia; order Bacteroidales; family Muribaculaceae; genus Sodaliphilus. Next base: position 2,881 of record CACZNP010000001.1, on the reverse strand, counting down.
TCATGGTCATCGAGTTCGAGCACATGAGTCAACGAATCGGTGTCGTTATCGGTTTTGACCACTTTTTTGTGGTGCTTGCCATGTGCTGCCACTTGTGGCAAGTGGGTGATGGTCAAGACCTGGATGTTTTGAGCAATGTCGCTCATCATGTCGCCCACCATGTTGGCCACATCGCCGCTCACGCCTGTGTCCACTTCGTCAAAGATGATGGTGGGCAATTGCATGGTGTGTGCCACAATGGTCTTGATGCAAAGCATCACCCGTGAGATTTCTCCTCCTGATGCGGTGTCCTTGACCGGCATGGGTTGCTGGTTTTTGTTGAATGCCACTTTGAACTCAAGTTCATCGCATCCGGTCTCCATGAGTGATGTGTGATTGATGTCGACCTTGAACTGCAAGTTTTTCATGCCGAGTTTTTGAGCAAGTTCTTGCATTTTTTCGGCAAATGACCGGGAAACTTTGCGGCGGGATTCCGACAGCATAAGCGCCGATGCTTCGGCCTGTTGGCCAAGTTGAGTCACGGTTTCTTCGAGTTGGGCAATCAATTCGTCGTTGTGGGTGATGTCGCCGAGTTGTTGCTCGTAGCGGTGTTGCACCTGGATGAGTGCGTCCACATTGTCGACACCATGCTTTCGCTCCATGCTGTAGATGGCATGGAGCCTGTCGTCAACTCGAGCCAATTGGGCCGGGTCATCGTTCAAGTCTTCTTGCAGATGCCCCACCGTTTGTGCAATGTCCTTGAGGTCGACAATGGCGTCGCGTACGCGTTGTGCCATTCCAGTGGTTTCGGGCAACGCATGTTCGGTCGCTTCAAGTCTGGCTGCCACCGCGGTGAGTTGTTCCAGTGTGGATTGCTCGTCGCCATTCAACCGGCTTTCCACTTCCCACAAAGCCTCTTTGAGGTCATTTATGTTGCTCAACTTGTTCTGGAGGTTTTCGAGTTCAATATCCTCACCTTCAGAAAGATTCATTTCTTGCAATTGTTGTAATTGGAACCTGAGGTAATCCTCTTGGGTGTGCGATTTCTCGCTCACCAGGCGCAACTGGTTGAGTCGTTTCTCGGCGGCTTTGAGTTGGGTGTATTGTTCGGAATACTGGTCGCGTAACGCACCATTGTCTGCAATGCTGTCGATGACCGACAATTGAAACGCTGGCTTTGCAAGAAGCATGTTGCTGTGTTGCGAATGGATGTCGATGAGGTGAGTAGCGAGGTCCTTGAGCGCCGACACATTGACAGGTGTGTCGTTGATAAACGCTCGCGAGCGTCCACCGGGGGCAATTTCACGCCTGACGATGCATTCTTCTTCGAAGTATTCCACATCATTTTGCTCAAAAAACGGTTTCAGCGCAAAACCGGAGATGTTGAATGTTGCCTCAACAACCGTTTTGCGCGAAGCGTCTCTGACCGATTTGGTGTCGCACCGTTCGCCAAGAATGAGCGACAAGGCCCCGATGATGATGGATTTTCCTGCACCGGTCTCGCCAGTGATGATGGTCAGCCCTGGCAGCCAATCCAGTTCCAGTTTGTCGATAAGCGCGTAATTCGAGATGAATAGTCTTTTCAGCATGGGTGTGATGGCACTAATTGTTGCTCACTTCCTTGATCTTTTTGAGTTTGGTCTCATCGGTTGGATACAGAGGAGAAAGCAAATCATAAACCTCCTCTTTCTCGCTCGAACCGGCTTTGGAATAGACATTTACCAACTCATCGAGTTTGGAGTCGCGGAACATGGTAAGGGCCACAGACATTGGGTCGCTGTCGTAGATGCCTTTGAGCGCGGGCAGTGACTTGGTAATGCTTTGCCGTCCTTTATCCACACTCACCGTCATTTGGTCCAATCCCATGCGATGATAGTTGTAGAGCAATTCGCGGTAACCCGATGTGACTTTGTCGGTGAACACACTGAGCACAGCACTGCGGTTGCGTTTGTCCTCAAAGGCTTTCCAGCCACTTTCGCCGCTGCTTTGAGCCAGTCGCACCACATTTGCGGCCCGTTCAAAATATGGGTCCCCTCCTTTGAGCGAGAAGGTGTCGAAATCAATGCCAATGATCAAGTAGGCATAGAAGTTGAGGATTGCTGTGAGGTTGTCTTGCATCTCCACTTCGGAGAACACCAGTGGGTCACCCTCTTGATAATTGAATTCGACTTTTGTGTCCTTGAAGTTGATGATGGTTGTGTTGTAAGAACTGTTATACACAGGACGCTCCGACTGAATCTGCAAATCGCCTTTCATCTCCCCTGTTCCATCATTGTACTGCGCGATGGTGAGGTAAAGTTTGCACTGGATTTTCTCGTTCAGTCCAAATTGCGCATCGGTCCACTTCGTGTTGTTCATATACTCTGAAATGGCCTCTTTGAGTGTGTTGAATATCTCTTTGTTTGCAACGTTCACCTTGCTGCTGTTGATTTCGACCGTGCAGTTCAGTTCACTTGTTTCTTCATCGGCCCATGCCACAATCGGAGCGATGGCGACCAGCAAGATTGCAAATAGGTGTCTTAACTTGGTCATTTGTTCAATTCTTTAAGTATTTCGTCAATGATGTCGGCGGCCACTTCGGTTTTAGGCTTGCATTCGCCGACGGTTTTGGCGCCATCGCGGTGGAAAATGGTCACACGGTTAGTGTCGGTTTGAAAGCCAGCCCCTTTGTCACGCAGCGAATTCAGTACAATCATGTCCAGATTCTTACGTTCCATTTTCTCCTGTGCATGGCATTCCTCATTATCGGTTTCGAGTGCAAATCCCACAACAATCTGTCCTTGGCGTTTTGATTGGCCAACCATACGGGCAATGTCCTTGTTCTCTACAAGTCGCAGCACGGGAGCCTGGTCATGCTCTCGCTTGATTTTTTGCTGGGCGACTTGTTCCACTTTATAGTCGG